>JAATEZ010000398.1 GCA_015655485.1 Lactobacillales bacterium
TTACCCAACCCGCGGCCAACAATACTGGAAGTCGGTGCCAGCATTTCCGGCATTCCCGGGCCGCCTTTAGGTCCCTCATACCGTATAACCACCACATGTCCCTTGGTCACCGTATGATCATCGATCGCGGCTACGGCCTCATCGTGAGAACTGAAACAAATGGCTTTGCCACGAAAAACTTTGATTGACGGATCAACTCCCCCAACTTTGATAACTGCTCCTTTAGGAGCTATATTGCCATAAAGGATCGACAAGCCGCCAACAGGACTATAAGGTGTTTCTTTCGGATGAATGACCTTAGGATTTTTGATCACCGCATCCGCCACATTTTCACGCAGCGTTTTTCCGCTTACTGTGATCCGGTCCGGATGGATCGCCCCTTTGATATTGACCAGTTCATGGATGATCGCTGAGACTCCGCCCGCCTCGTGAACATCATGCATAGAATAAGCGGAAGAAGGCGCGATTTTTGATAAATACGGAACTCGTTTGGCTATCTCATTAATATTTTTTAAGTCATAATCGATTTCCGCCTCGTTTGCGATCGCCAAAGTGTGCAAAACAGTATTTGTCGAGCCGCCCATTGCCATATCCAAAGCAAAAGCATCATCGATCGCTTCTTTTGTAATGATGTCTCTTGGCTTCACTCCATTTTTCACAAGCTTCATGAGCTGCTTAGCTGATTTCCTGACTAACTCACGCCGTTCTTCAGACACTGCCAGGATCGTGCCATTTCCCGGCAGTGCTACACCCAGCATTTCCATCAGGCAATTCATAGAGTTGGCCGTGAACATACCTGCACAGGAGCCGCAAGTCGGACAAGCATTTTGTTCCATAAAAAGAAAGTCTTCTTTACTCATCTTGCCATCCTTAAAAGTTCCTACGGCTTCAAACATGGAAGAAAGTGTTGTCGCCTTGCCATGCGGATCCAATCCGGCCTTCATAGGTCCGCCAGAACAAAAAATTGCCGGCACATTGGTTCGAACAGCAGCCATCAGCATTCCCGGAGTGATCTTGTCACAATTGGGAATATAGAAAACACCATCGAACCAATGAGCATTAATGACCGTTTCGGCCGCATCGGCAATGATTTCTCTGCTAGGCAAGGAGTAGCGCATCCCGATGTGTCCCATAGCAATCCCATCATCGACACCAATCGTATTGAATTCAAAGGGAATCCCTCCTGCTTCACGGATCGCTTCTTTAGCAACATCAGCTAATTCACGCAGATGAACATGACCGGGTACAATGTCAATATATGAGTTGCAGATTGCTATAAACGGTTTATTCATATCCTCCGCATTCTTTACTTGTCCGGTGGCATATAACAGACTGCGGGCCGGTGCTGCGTCCACCCCTTTTTTTATTTGATCACTACGCATTTTTTTCCACTCCATTCTCAATAGTTTTACAAAAAGTGTTTAAGAATATAAAAAAGCACCCCATCTTAATAAAAAGATGGGATGCTTTGCAAGAATCCCATCGTCAAAACAAACAGGACTCAAACATTTGCAAACGATCTGCAGTGTTCTAAGTCCGCCAAAGTAATAAAATAATGACTAATTGTTGTTTTGAAAGTTTCATAAGTAAAACTCCTATTCCGATTGTAAGATCCTTTATTTGATATAAATAGTTCTAAAAACTATGTGCCAACATGATGTTATAAAATAATATAACCCGATGAAAATCAAAAGTCAACAAGAATTTTAACAATTATCTGAAAATTTTGTCATTTACAGATTTCGGTTAGATAAAAAATTTCTCGCTGCTAATTCATAAATTTATTTTTCAAAAGAGCTATGTTACATTTATCGTTGAAATGAAAGGTGGGTTATTGGTTATGAAAAAAAGAGGGAAACTGGTTTTTATCTTTATCTTAGGGTTCATATTTCTGTTTAATTTCGGTCAAATTGCCGATAGTGAATCAAGCTCTTCTGATGCTCAAACCAGTTTTGTGACCGATTTGCATTATGATCAAGAAACACAGATACTTTCCGGCAAAACAACACCTTACGCAAATATATATATTGACTCCATAGCGGCAAATACAGCTGCCGATGAGAATGGCTTCTTTTCCATTCAACTATCTGATGATATCATAAACGATCATCCTATCATTAGTATCAATGATTATATCAATAATGCTTCGACTGAATTCGAGTATGATTTTACCGCCGATACAGTCAGCCAAGAACCCGTTGCTACCAGCGAAAGTAGTAATACTAGTGTGGCTTCCAGTCGGGAAAATACATCTACAACAAAAAATGTTCAAACTATTTCAGAGAGCAGCAGCTCCAGCATTTTGGCAAATTCCGCGGCATCTGTTTATGACAGCAGCAAAAAGACAGAATCAAGCAGTTCCGCTGCCAA
>JAATEZ010000477.1 GCA_015655485.1 Lactobacillales bacterium
AAAAGGATTTAATCCTGATCCCAGTATTTGCCGCGTTGGCGAGGATTATTATATGGCTGTATCTACTTTTGAATGGTTTCCTGGTGTTCAAATCCACCACTCTAAAGATTTAGTGAATTGGCATCTAGTTAGTCAGCCGTTGCAACGCGTTTCTCAGATAAATATGCTTGGAAATCCGGATTCCGGCGGCGTATGGGCCCCATGTTTAAGCTATGCCGAAGGGAAATATTGGCTGATATACTCAGATGTAAAAGTTGTTGAAGGAGATGTTTTTAAAGATGTGACTAATTATTTGGTCACATGTGAAACTATTAACGGTTCTTGGTCTGAACCAATCTATATGAATACATCAGGATTTGATCCATCATTATTTCATGATAAGGATGGAAGAAAATATTTTGTAAATATGGTTTGGGATTATCGTCCTAAGAATCATCGCTTTTATGGAATTGTCCTTCAAGAATATTCAGACAAAGAAAAAAAATTGACTGGGGAGAAAAAAATTATTTTCAAAGGAACAGATATTGGATTAACGGAGGCACCACATCTCTATCATATAGGAGAATATTATTATTTATTAGTAGCAGAAGGTGGAACTAAATTTGAACATGCAGCGACCATTGCTCGTTCAAAAAAAATCAATGGGCCTTACGAAGTTCATCCTGAAAATCCGCTCTTGACCTCTTGGCCAGATCCAAGAAACCCATTGCAAAAAGCAGGTCATGCTTCTTTAGTCGAGACGATAGAAGGTCAATGGTACCTTGCTCATTTAATGAGCCGGCCTATTAAGATCCCTAATCAGAAATTATTAGAAAATAGAGGTTATTGTCCTTTAGGCAGGGAAACATCGATTCAAAAGATTATATGGAAAAATGACTGGCCATTTGTTTTGGATGGACCTTCCCCAAGCATGAATGTCGATGCTCCGGGGAATCATGAATATCCTTGGGAAATAGATTATGATGTAAAAGACAATTTCGATAAAACAGTTTTAAATCGGCATTTTAATACTTTACGAATTCCCTTTAATGAAAAAATTGGATCTTTAACAGAACGGCCAAGCTTTTTGCGCTTATATGGACGTGAGTCTGTACACTCTCTCTTCACTCAATCATTAGTAGCAAGAAGATGGCAATCTTTAGAATTTGAGGCTGAGACATATATGGAATTTTCCCCAGAATCATTTCAACAGTTTGCTGGGCTTATCTGTTATTACAATACTCGTAACTGGGTTAGTTTTCATCTGTCGCATGATGAAAAGAAAGGCAGGGTTTTAAATATATTATCCTGTGATCGTTTTGAAGTTCGTTTGCCAATTGAGGGTGATGAAATTATCGTACCAAAAAAATCTTTAGGTGTTTATTTGAGAGTAACGGTAGCCAATCTAAATTATTACTTCTCATATTCTTTTGATGGAGAAGTTTGGGAAAAAATCAATCAATTGTTTTATACGTATAAACTTTCAGATGATTACACGGCACTGGATCAGGGAGGTTTTTTTACCGGGGCTTTTGTCGGTATGCATTGTGTTGATTTAAGCGGGGATCGAAAACCGGCAGATTTTGATTACTTTAAATATATAGAAAAAGAGTAACACTGCCAGGAGTGATCAACGCTAAAAAAGTGGAAACATCAGTTATAGGTTCCGCTTTTTTTGTAATTAGAGCAAGAATTTGCGAATTTTAAAAAAATGTCCAATAATTTGCCAAAAAATTTGATTAACTTTAGAGAAGAAAAATCTTTAGATGACTTTATATGAAAATGCTGCTGGATTTAATGGATAACATTACCGATTATTCGCAGACATTTTTAATTGAAACATTTAATGAGAAGGTTGTTGAAGTAGTTTGTGTACGAATTAAAAATCAATCTTAAAAAGTTGAATAGACCGCTGAAGGAGTCAATCGTTCAAGAGTACTGCATAGTATATAATCTAAGATAATGATAAATAAAACATGGATAAAGGCAAGGTACGAAAAATTTTGCATGGAAAGGTTATAAAATTTGAGGGTCGGTTGACCTTTTTGGAGAGAAAATAAATGTTTTTAGGCGAATTAGTTTCTACCTATTTATTACTTTTTCTAGGATTAGGTAGCGGTTTTATAATGAAAGAAAATTCCACTCCAGCAAAAGTTGGAATTAGTTGGGGAGGAGCGGTGATTATTGGATCTATTGCGGGTGTGAAATTAGGAAGTTTTAATATGAATCCGGTTTTTTCACTTGTAGAAGGATTAAATCAGCAATCAACTGTTTGGCAAGTTCTATCTCAAATAGCTGGTCAAAGTGCTGGAGCAACTATGGCAGTTGTGGTATTGCTTAGATTATTTGGTCATAGCAAAAATGAGTTGCAGCTAAAGCAATTTGCTGCAATTGCCAGTTCTTCAGCTAGAGTAAAAAATTTTTTTATTGAATTATTAGGAACATTTATCATGTTGGGTGCTGCTGCTGTTTTTGATGATATTTCTATAACTGGCTATTTAAAAATAGCTTTTATGGGATCTGTTATAGCATTTTTAATTACTGCGATTGGTCCGATCACAGGAGCTTCATTTAATCCAGTTAGAGATTTATTTCCTAGATATATATTTTTTGTTTACCAGAAAAAAAAAGGAATATCAATAAATGCGACTAATAGTATAATTTCTGCCAGTGTTGCTCCTTTATTAGCTGCTGTTTTTTTTAGTTTTTTTTTACGGTTTTTTTAAGTAGAAAGTATAATGTAATAACCATTTTTTTAATTACTTGGATAGGTTATTAATCTAATGAAACAGTGAGGCGACTTCAATCCGCAAGCCGCGTTGCTTGACGATATTTTCTTTATTGTTTATGCTTTTATTAGAGCAAGGTTTCTATTCTTAGGAAATGTAGAGGAGAATCAGCAGATGGAAAATTTTATTTTATCAAATGGCCTAAAAATCCCTGCAGTCGGTACAGGAACGAATACGTATGGAAAAGAAGAGAATCAGTATATGGGAAAACTGAATGGTGATTTTAGTGCTTTGAATTCAGCGATAAAAGCTGGCTATCGGCTGATTGATACAGCTATCGCTTATCGGAATGAAGCAGGAGTCGGAGAGAGCGTGTTTAATAGCGGGGTGGCAAGAGCTGAATTTTTCTTGACTACCAAGATTCCGGCAGGAGATGAATATATAGGTTCAAAAGAATTAGCACGACAAACGGTTGAGAATAGTTTGAAAAATTTAAAAACTGACTACATCGATTTGTATTTGATCCATTTTCCGATTGAAGATGAGAACAAATTAAAGCAAACGTGGGAAGTGCTGGAATCTTTCGTCGACCAGGGAAAGATCAAATCTATCGGGGTATCTAATTTCGAAGTCGCTCATCTTGAAACACTTAAAAAATATGCCCGCATTCAGCCTGCTGTGGATCAAATCCAGTCCAACCCAAGTCTTTGGAATCAAGAACTGATCGATTATCTGCTAAAAAATAATATTCAACCCGAAGCATGGGGGCCATTAAGTAAAATCACTGATATTCAAATCAAAAAAATAGAAAAAATCGCTGCTAATTATGGAAAAAATTGGGGACAAATCATTTTACGCTACCAAATTCAAAGGGGAGTCGTTGTTATTCCAAAATCTCACGATCCAAGACGCCAGCAATCGAATCTAGAATTGTTTGATTTTTCTTTGACTGGGCCAGAAGTCGCTGCGATTGAATCATTGTAAGATGAGCAGCCTGTTTTTTTAAAGCGGATACTTTGCTAAAAATAAGATAGTGTGATAAAACGAAGATAGAGAAAAGTCTTTTTTTAACTGACTTCAATCAAAAAATTAGGAGGAAAACAATATGACAGAATCAAAAAATTTATATACAGCCAAAGCAATCAATACTGGCGGGCGTAACGGGGAGAGCCATACTCCGGATGGTTCATTTTCAGTACGAGTTTCAGCACCCAAAGAGATGGGCGGAGCAGGGCAGGGGAGCAATCCGGAACAACTATTTGCTTTAGGCTACAGTGCATGTTTCAACTCTGCATTGGAGCATAAGCTGAGAGAAGCGAAAGTGAAAGGAAAGACACAAGTGGAGGCAGATGTGTCGATCAATCCTGATCCAGCAGATAACGGCTATAAATTATCTGTTGTTTTAACGGTCTCTATAGAAAATCAAACATTAGCAGAAACACAGAAATTTGCTGATCAGGCACACAGCTTCTGTCCTTATTCAAAAGCAACACGCGGTAATATTGATGTGAAAGTTTTAGTTGTGGAGTATAAAGAGGCAGAATAATAAGAATGCTCTGAAAATATGAAAGAATAGTTTAGCGGCCTTAAAATCAATGGCGCTGGACTATTTTTTTGAAGAGCAGCGCGGAATTATTTTTGAGCGGCTGTTGAGCTGATCAAAGATTTGCATGAATTATTTCAAAGCTGAACTTAAGCAGAAATATTTTCAGCTCATGGACGAATTCAATTGAAAAAAATGAGGAAAATCGGTATAATGAAGGTAAGTTAAAGTTGGGAAAAAAGCGCTGCTTTGAGTGGGGCTTTCTTTTTTAGCTTTATTATTTTAGGGAACCTCTGAGGGAGTGAAAAATAAATGCCAAAAGAAAAGGATTATACTGGGCCGAGTGTCCTTAAAATAGTAGCCGATTATATGAGTGAAGAGCATGTAGCTTTTGTAGCAAAGGCTTGTGATTACGCAGAAAAAGCCCATGTTGGACAGATTAGAAAATCTGGCGAACCCTATATCATTCATCCCATTCAAGTTGCGGGAATCTTGGCCGAATTACATATGGATCCCTATACTGTAGCAACAGGCTTTCTGCATGATGTTGTGGAAGATACGGATGTCACGCTAGATGATTTAAAGCGTGAATTTGGGAATGATGTGGCCATGCTGGTGGATGGTGTCACTAAATTAGGTAAAATCCAATATCAGTCGCATGAAGAACAATTGGCTGAAAATCACCGGAAAATGTTATTAGCCATGGCACAGGATCTGCGGGTCATCATGGTGAAGCTGGCTGATAGGCTGCATAATATGCGGACTTTAAAACACTTAAGAGAAGATAAACAGCGCCGGATCGCGCAGGAAACTATGGAGATCTATGCTCCGTTGGCGCATCGCTTAGGGATCAGCAGGATCAAGTGGGAACTGGAAGATACTGCTCTGCGTTATCTGAACCCGCGCCAATACTATCGCATCGTTCATTTGATGCAATCGAAAAGAGATGAACGGGAAGCCTATATTACCGAAACCGTGGAAGAGATCCGGGTGGCAACCGAAGATTTGGATATTTTTGCAGAAATCTATGGTCGTCCAAAACATATTTATTCTATTTACCGCAAGATGAAAGATCAGAAAAAAGAATTTAGTGAGATCTATGACCTATTGGCGATCCGCGTAGTGGTGGATTCGATCAAGGACTGTTATGCAGTTTTAGGAGCGATCCATACACAATGGACACCGATGCCGGGCAGATTTAAAGACTATATCGCCATGCCCAAAGCAAATATGTATCAATCGATCCATACTACGGTTATTGGACCCAAAGGAAATCCGGTAGAAGTGCAGATCCGAACGCATGAAATGCATCAGGTAGCCGAATTCGGAGTCGCCGCACATTGGGCTTATAAAGAAGGCAAGACGGATAAAGTAGAGGAAAATGGTACGGACAAACAAGTCAGCTGGTTTAGAGAAATCATTGAGTTACAGGATGAGAGCCGGGATGCAGCTGATTTTATGGAGAGTGTCAAGGGGGACATTTTTAGTGATAAAGTGTATGTTTTTACTCCTAAAGGGGATGTAACAGAACTGCCAAAGGGATCGGGCCCTTTAGATTTTGCTTATAGCATCCATACTGAGGTCGGAAACAAGATGACTGGAGCTAAAGTCAATGGGAAAATGGTCCCCTTGGATTATAAACTGAAAAACGGCGATATCATTGAAGTACTTACTTCTCCCAGTTCTTTTGGGCCCAGTCGTGACTGGGTAAATATGGTTGCTACCAGCAAGGCCCGCAATAAAATCAAACGATTTTTTAAAGTCCAAGAACGGGATATGAATATTGTCAAGGGGCGTAATTTGCTGGAAAAATTCTTACAGGACAATGATTTTATTCCTAAAGAATTTTTGACCAAAAGCAAGCTTGTAGAAGCTTTGGACCGATTTAATTTTCATAGTGAAGACGATTTGTACGCCGCTATCGGCTATGGTGAAGTCACAGCTTTAACGGTCATGAATAAATTGACTGAAAAAGAGCGCCGTGAGCGTGAAAGAATTAAACAGCAGCAAGCAGAAGATGATTTTCTGACGCAGCCTGCTTCGAAGAAAGAACCGGAAAAAATGAAGGTGCGCCATGAAGGCGGGATCGTTATTCAAGGTATCGATAATTTATTGATCCGCATCAGCCGTTGCTGCAACCCAGTTCCAGGTGATCCTATTGTGGGTTATATCACTAAGGGCAGAGGGATCTCCATCCATCGAGCCGATTGTCCCAATGTACAGCATTCTGAAGATCTTCAGAACCGTTTGATCGAAGTAGAATGGGAAGATGCCAAATTAAATCAAGGCAAAGAATATGATGCAGATTTAGAAATTTATGGTTATAATCGTTCCGGTTTATTGAATGATGTTTTGCAGGTGATCAGTTCCATGACCAAGAATCTTGTGAGTGTAGATGCGAAGCCCATCAAAAATAAAATGGCAACTTTGCGGATCACACTTGGGATACAGAACTTAAACCAATTGGAACAAATTGTAGATAAAATCAAGACAGTCCCAGATGTATACAGTGTCAGGCGGACAAATGGGTAAGTAAAGAAAGGAAACGGATAACATGCGGGTAGTGTTGCAGCGTGTCAGCCAAGCGGAGGTATCTATTGGAGGACAAAAAAAAGCCGAAATTGCTCAAGGCTTTCTCCTTTTGGTTGGTATTCATCAAGAGGACACAGAAAAGGACGTCAGTTATTTGGCGAATAAAATCAGCAAATTACGTGTTTTTGAAGATTCTGAGGATAAAATGAATTTAAGTATTCAAGATATTAAAGGCAGTATTTTGTCCGTTTCCCAATTTACTTTATATGCCCAAACCAAAAAAGGAAATCGTCCCAGTTTTATTGAGGCTGGTGAACCGGAACGAGCAAATCAACTCTATGAAAAATTTAATCAAGAACTACGCGACTTAGGCTCGCCTGTGATGACGGGCGAATTTGGTGCACATATGGAAGTTTCTTTAGTGAACGATGGACCAGTGACCATTATTTTAGACACAAAAAATCAATAAACAGGCAGGATAGAAATTGTAAAATCAAATTTCTATCCTGCTTTTTTTATTATTTCACTTCATGAGTCTAAGCTTATCGGCAAATAGATAAATCTAGTGAAAATGAGGCAACCATTTTTACTAAATTTCCTACTATGAGCCTTCTAAAATTTTTAAAGCTCTCGATGTCCGTTTTGTCTTTATTTCTTAGAGCCAAAGTAAATTTTGGGACAAAAAGGCAATTTGCTCAAAACCTGAACAGACTCATTCAGCTTTTTTTGATCCAGCTTCATGAACTAGCTTGTTTCGGCAAAAAGGAAGAATCTCGTGTGGATCAAGGGGCGACCTACGCTTGTTTTTTCTTTTTGCTCACAAGCTGAAAACAGTTCATTCAGCTTTTCTTATTTATTGGTTAAAGTATTTTTTTAGGCCGGCGGTGATGGCTTTGGCTACTTTTTGCTGGTAACTGCTGGAAACAGCATATTTGGCGTCATTATCGCTGTTTAGGTAGCCTAATTCCAGAAGTAAAGCAGGTTGTGTATTTTCTCTAGTAACATATAAATCATTATATTCATAGCCGCGGTTTGGTATCGGGAGATCATCTTCAAGTTCGGTATTGATCAATTTAGCTAGAGACTTGTCACGATTATAGTAATAGTAAGTAGTCGTTCCAGAAGCGACATTAGTCCCTTCCGTTGAGTCATAATGAAGACTGATAAAAACATCTGCCTGATTGCTGGCGCTGAGATCTGTCCTTTTTTTCAAAGAGACGGTTTGATCCCCGCTGCGAGTCATCAATACGTTTGCGCCGGTCTTTTCTAATTCTTTCTTCACAGCTTTTGCTGTTGCCAAGGTCACTTCTTTTTCATAGGTGCCATTCTGCGTTTCAGCTCCGACATCTTCTCCGCCGTGCCCAGGGTCAAGGATGATGGTTGCTTCTGCAATGGAAGTGGCTGTTTGTTTTTCAGAATCCGGTTTAGCAAAGCTGACGACCCAATTGGCAACATAACCTGTTTGACCGGCTTCGGTTTGGACTTGATACCATTCACCATCAGTTTTTAAAATAGTTAAACTTGCACCATAACTAACTTTTTCTACAACAGTACTATCGATATTTGCTTCTTCGCGGATGTTTGTCTCATCTTGAGAAGCGTAAAGCTTTTGTGAGGTAGTTTCGTCTTCAGTGCTGTCAGAAATATCTAATAGGGTCGTGTTGATCCAGCCGGTTTGGTCGTTGACCGTTACTTTTGACCAGCCATTTTCTTCTTTTGAAATAGAGACGGTGGTTCCTTTAGCTAATTCAGCAAGGATATCACTTTCTGTAGAATTAGCTTTTCTTAATTTGCTGCCTTCTGTATTTACAGTTGCAGTGATATTTGTATTGGCACTTGTTTTCGAATTTGATACCAGCCAGCTGGCGACCCAACCCGTTTTATCATCGCTATATTTCACTTTATACCAGTCGTTTCTTTCTTCAACGATCGTCAAGGTTTGTCCGCGGCTGACCTGACTTGTAATGTCATAGGAAACTCCTGGACCATTTCTCACGTTGACAGCGATCGAATTGACTGTGACTGTTTCATTTTTACCCATTACGTAAAAAGCAGCGCAGACGACCAAAATAAGACCGAGGTTGATAAGAAAAAGAGTCATTCGATTTTTTTTACGTAATTCTCTTCTCATGAAAAATCCTCACTTGTGACTAAGTTGGCTCAATTATAGCAAAAAAAACGAATGAAAAGTAGTTTTTATGCTAAGTCGAATGGGTAGTCACTAAAATTTATGCACATAAACTTGAAAAAAGAAAAGGAAGCAGAAATAAATAAACGGCTGCTCCACTCCGATAGATAGATTCTTTTTAGTTGGTATGGTTTGATTTTATTTGTCAGCTTTTTGCCGCGAATTTTTCGTGACATTTTGGGCAAGTGACCATTATCTTACCTTTACTTCTGGGAATACGGATATGTTGTCGGCAGTTTGTACAAGTAAAGTATCGATATGATTTTCGGTCTTGAAACTGCATTTTCCGATAATGACAGCTTTGGAGGATTTTAGCAGTTATTTTTTGTATTCTGCTATTCTCATTTGCGCGTTTATAAATTTTCTTTGAGAAAAAGCGATAATAGACAACTGCTAAAATGAGAAGGCCAATAATTTCGAATAAAATATTTTTAGAAAAAACAGTAATCATTATGAGCAACAGACTGAACACTGCTAGACATTTATTCAGTGTATCAAATACTCCATAACGCCCCCGCATAAAACGGATGACAGTATTTCCTAACCTCTGAGTCCATTTCATTATAAATCTCACTCCTATTCGTTTAATTGTACCATGTAAAGAGAACCAGTGACTTAGCAGTACTGCTCTTTAAACAAATTTTATCATTTGATTTAGTATCATCGTAAAGTAAGTGATTTTCAAAGTCAAATAGGAGCACTTTTTTAAGAATGATCTCTTGGAAGTTATTTTTTCAAGATTCAACTCTTTAAATCGAAAAAATTCAAGGCATGCCCAGTAATTAATTTTTGTTATATCTTGTATTTTTATGTCACATAATATAACGTTAAACTCGAAAAAATATTCTTTCTTATATTTA
>JAATEZ010000029.1 GCA_015655485.1 Lactobacillales bacterium
AGAAAAAGTTTTACTTTTGACTCGTGAAGAAGTACCGCATTCAGTGGCAGTGGTAGTTGAAAGCATGAAACGCAATGAATTTAATAAAATCCATATTCAAGCGGCAATTATCGTTGAACGTGACAGCCAAAAAGGGATCATTATAGGCAAAGGCGGAAAAATGCTTAAAGATATCGGTGTTAAGGCGAGAAAAGATATCGAAAATCTTTTAGGCGACAAAGTTTATCTCGAACTCTGGGTCAAAGTTCAAAAAAACTGGCGCGATAAACAGACTTATCTGCAAGACTACGGCTACCACGAAAAAGACTACTAGAAATAGAAAAGCTTCATGAGTACGATAAGACCTCGAGTAAATTAGGAAATCTAGAAAAATGGCTGTTTCATTTTTACTAGATTTATCTATTTACCGAGAAGTCTGAACTCAAGAAGCCGGACACTGAAAAGCTGAATGAATCGTTTAGCCCTCTTGAAAATTAGGAATCTGAATGCGGAACGCTTTTTGTTCCACTTGAAGATTATCTATTTTCCACGAGGACTGATTCATGAAGCCGGACACTGAAAAGCTGAATGAACTTGTTCAGCTTGTGAGCAAAAACGGAACTGGGAACAAAGACGCTTTTTGTCTTTGAGACAAGTTCCCTTTTTTGCCGAAACAAGCTAGTTCATGAAGCTGGACACTGAAAAGCTGAATGAGGCGTATCAGGTCTTGAGTAATAGCGAAAAGAAAAATCCTAGCGATGAACAACCTCGCAATCTGTGAAAATACCTCCGAACATTTTGGAAAGCTAGGCAGCGTGCCCTTTTTTTGTTATAATAGACCGAAGTGTAGTGAAAAAGTAGAGGTGAACTCTTTGGGAAAGTTCAAAATTTGGCTTAACAAACAGATAAAACACAATAAAATCAAAGCAAAAAAAGAATCTGATACTTCGTTTAAAGATAATTTCATCTTTAATTTCAACGTTATTTATCGAGTCATCCAGTCGCTGCTTTTGTTAATGATAGTCGTTTTTCTTCTGCTTGGGGCTTTGGGCCTTGGGATTGGAACAGGCTACTTTGCCTCCTTAGTAGCAGATACAAATATTTTAACGAAAGCAGAATTAGACAAAGATCTAAATGACTATGAACAGGTTTCCAACCTGACTTACGCCAATGGTCAGCAAATTGCTTCAATCAAATCTGATTTGCTCAGAACAAATGTTTCTTCCGAAGAAATATCGCCTTATTTAAAAAGCGCGATCATTGCTACTGAAGATGAGTATTTTGAAAAACATGACGGGATCGTTCCTAAAGCACTTATCCGGGCAGTTATCTCTGATATGACAGGCCTTGGGGGTAGTTCAGGCGGTTCAACACTAACTCAACAATTGGTGAAGCAGCAAATTTTGACCGATGATCCGACCTTTAAACGAAAAGCCAATGAAATCCTTTTAGCATTGCGAGTAGAAAAATTCTATAGTAAAGACGAAATCATTACAACTTATCTGAACGTTTCTCCTTTTGGCCGTAATAATAAGGGCCAAAATATAGCCGGCGTTGAACAGGCAGCCCAGGGGATTTTTGGTGTCAGTGCAAAGGATCTGACCTTGCCGCAAGCTGCCTTTATCGCAGGATTACCTCAAAGTCCTATCAGTTACAGTCCGTATACAAATACTGGAGCCTTAAAAGAAGATCTGCAGGCTGGATTGGATCGAAAAGATTTTGTTCTCTTCAGTATGTATCGCGAAAAAAAAATTTCCAAAAAAGAATATGATGAAGCGGTAGCTGTTGATCTCGTTGCTCAATTTAAACCTCAAGAAAGTTCGGAGACCGACCAAAACGGATTTTTATATCATTATATTTTAGAGGAAGCCACAAATGTCTTAGCAAAACAGCTATATACCGCCGATGGTAAAAAAGAATCAGATTTAGATGAGGCAGCTAGTGATCGTTACTATGAGCTGGCTTCTAGAAAATTGCGCAGAAGCGGTTACACTGTACAAACAACGATCAGCGAATCCATTTATAATGAGATGCAAAATGCTGTAGCCAATTACGGCAGCATCATAGATGATGGCCGCGGCAGCCAGGTGGAAACGGGCAGCGTTCTAATGGAAAACTCCACAGGAAAAATCCTGGGATTCATAGGAGGCAGGGATTATGCGACCAATCAAAATAATCATGCTTTCGATACCAGAAGATCTCCCGGATCTACAATGAAGCCTATCCTGGCCTATGCGCCTGCCATCGACACAGGTTTGATCGGATCTGAAACAAAGTTATCTAATTATCCCACCAAATACTCAAATGGGACCCCCTTAACAAATTATGGAGGTGTTTCTGGAAATGATTTTGAGTCTGTTCGCGAAGCACTCAGAAAGTCCGACAACATCCCAGTTTATTATCTTTATCAAAAGCTTTTAGCTACCGCTGATCCTAAAGTTTATGTTCAAAAAATGAATCTTGAGCTTTCTGATAATGAAATTTACCATACTGAATCTATTCCCTTAGGCGGAACAGATTATGGTTTAACTGTCTCTGAGCAGACGAACGCCTATGCTACCTTGGCCAATCAAGGCGTATATAATGAAGGTTATTCTATTGAAAAAATAACTGATAATGCTGGAAATGTGATCTATCAGCATCAATCTTCTCCTACTGAAGTTTTTTCTAAGGCGACGGCATCTATCATGAATGATATGATGCGGGAGGTTGTAAATTCCGGGACAGCCACAGCTGCAAAAACTCAACTTTCATACCTGAGTACCAGTCTAAGTTCAGGAGATTGGGTCGGAAAGACTGGTACATCTCAAACCAATGGGGATTACTGGTTTACTGCTTCAACTCCGGCCGTTACCTTAAGTTCTTGGATCGGATATGACGACAACACGGAGATGAGTGCTGGAAATGGAAAAGCAAATATGCGGTTGTGGGCCTATATTGCCAACGCCGCTTACCAGTCTGATCCTGCCGTTTTTGGAGTTGATCAACGTTTCACTTTAGACAGCAGTGTTATAAAATCTCAAGTCTCTGATTTTACTGGCGAAAAAAACGGCAATGTAACTGTTGATGGAACTTCAATCAAAGTACCAGGATCAACCATCACTTCATTATTTGCTAAGAGCGGAGCGATCGCCAGCCAATACAAATTTGGAATTGGCGGTACTGACGCTATTTATAAATCAAAATGGGATAGTTATCTTGAAGCTGCTAAAAAAACGGCAAGTGATGAGAAAAATGCAACAACTCCCAGCACAACACCAACTGCCCCGCAAACTGATAACAAAGCTGCTCAAGATGAACCAAATGATGCCAATAATGCAGATAATAATAATGAGAACGACGACGCAAACGCTGATTAAACGCAAAAAAACAGTATTTGATCTTTAAGCAGAGACCAGATACTGTTTTTTTCTTTTTCACTATTGCCCTGAATTTGACACGCCTCATTCAGCTTTTCTATGCCTGGCTTCGCAGGCCAGATCCCTTCGGCAAAAAGATGAATCTCGCATGAACCGAAAAGCGCTTCATACGAGATTCCCTATTTTGCTTGTGAGCTGAACGGGCTTGCTCAGCTTTTCTATTTGGTTGAGCCTTTAGGGGCAAAACCAAATGGCAATATAACTGTTTTTTCTTCAATTTCTTCCTTATTCATCATTTTTGTCAATAGTCTCATCGCCACTGCTCCAATATCATACAAAGGTTGAG
>JAATEZ010000168.1 GCA_015655485.1 Lactobacillales bacterium
ACACCGCAAATTTTTTCCAGCTATTGCCGAAAAATCAGGCTTGTGAAGCCAGCCCAAGAAAAGCTGAACAAGCCCGTTTAGCTCCTGAGCAAATTAGAAAAATTAACAAAAATAGCGGTTTCATTTTCGTTCATTTTATCTATTTGCCGATGGAGCTGTCTTGTGAAGCCAGACTACGAAAAGCTGAACAAGTCCGTTCTGATTTTGAGCAATAACGCAAGAAAAATTATAGGGATGAGCAGCATCACGAATTTTATTGAATTATTGCTGATAGACCTGCTTCATGAAGCAGGTCACAGAAAAGTAAATATAATCAGTTAAAAGAACTTAAAATCAAAGTGAGTTCAAAAAACGAGTTTTTTTAAGGAGCGAGGGAAATTGACAGAACAATTAGTGGTCGCAGGTTTTTTATTATTATTATTAGGATTGGCGTTTGCTTCAGTCGTCTATCGAAATATCCGCTTGAGGCAAGAGGTCAAAAATAGTTGGGGAAAGATACCACGTGTTCGTAATAATCGTGATCATGAGGATAGTCTTCACGAAGTCTGGGAAATTCTAAAAAAATATCATCCGGGGAAAGCGACAATAGACGATGTCACCTGGAGTGATTTGAATATGCAGCAAGTGTTTCAGCTTTTAAATATCACTTATTCGAGCGTTGGTTCAGAAGCTTTGTACGCAAGTATGAGAAGCTATGGATTTAATTCGAAAAAAATAGAAGAAATAAAAAATTTAATGGATTATTTTGAACAGCATCCGGCTGATCGTGAAAAAATCCAGTATCAGTTCGCCAAACTCGGTAAAGAAGATCATAATTTTGTGCAAAGCTACCTCTATGCTCCTCGTAGCCAGCTGATCGCTAATAGCTGGCTGTACCCAATACTTGGCATTATGCCATTGGTTTTTTTAGCCGTTTTTTTAGCCGGATTTTCACTGGGGATTTTGCTGATGATTTTAAATATTTTCTTAAATGTTATGATTTACATGCGTCAAAAACATTTGATAGAAAAGGAACTTTTGAGTATGCAATATCTGATCCAAACTATTCAGACTGCGAAAAAAATTGCCAAGGTCGCCTCTCCTTATCAAAGTGAATTGGAAAAACAGGTGAAAAAAATAAAAAAAATCACCTGGACGGCCCCCTCGTTTACAATAAAATCAGGATCGGATATGGAAATATTTGCAGAGTATTTTAATATGGCTTTTTTGCTTCCTTTTATTTCGTTTAATTTTGTTCTGAATAAACTCGGTAAAGAAGAGCAGGCAGCCTTTGATACGTGGGAAAAGCTGGGGGATTTGGAAGTCGCGATCGCTGTTTTAAATTTTCGTACCTTTATGCCGGATACTTGCTTGCCGAAATTTACTAATGAATTACAGGTGACGGCAGAAACCTGTTATCATCCTCTTTTAAGTCATCCGGTAGCGAATGATGTGGATTGGAAAAGGAGTACACTGGTAACGGGTTCCAACGCTTCGGGAAAGTCTACTTATGTAAAAAGTATCGCTATCAACGTTATTCTGGCTCAAACATTGGGAATATGTTGTGCAGATTCTTTTTCTCTGCCAAGAAGTCATGTTTTAACTTCAATGGCGCTGGAAGATGATATTTTAGCTGGAGAAAGTTATTTTATTGCGGAGATCAAATCTGTGAAACGCATCATTGCATTGGTCAAAACAAAAGAGGTGTGTCTATGTTTTATTGATGAAATACTAAAAGGCACGAATACGGTGGAACGTATCTCGGCTTCAGCGGCTATTTTAAATTGGCTCGTGAAGTATCCTTCCTTAGCCTTTGTGGCTACTCATGATGTTGAATTGCCGGAAATTTTGAATGAAAAATGCGATAATGTCCATTTCAGTGAGACGGTTACTAAAGAAAATGGAGTTGAGTTCGATTTTATGCTTCATCAAGGTTCTGCTAAAACAAGAAATGCTATTATGCTCTTGGAGGTCATGGACTATCCGAAGAAAATCGTGGATGAAGCTTTCGCAGAGGCGGAATATTTTGATAAGAATCGTTATTGGCGCAAGGCGGAAGAATGATCCTTTTGAGTTCTGAAATTTACTATAGAATTTTGTTAGAGGAGATTTTAAATGAAAATAGAAGTTGGCAAAGACCGCTGGCTGCAGGCTTGTGCTTTTTGGCTGCGGATGGAAGTATTTGTTAAGGAGCAGGGGATATCATTAAAAGATGAATTTGACCGTTTTGATACAGATCAGACAACCTATGTGGTAGTTTTTGAGGATAAGAATATTATTGCAACGGGCAGAATACAAAAAGATTCAGCCGAGATTTTAAGGCCTGAGAGAATATGTATCCATCCCGATTATCGGGGAAAAAGCTTAGGATCAGCGGTTTTAAATAAATTAGAAGATATTGGCCGAGCTGAAGGCTGTGAAAAATCCATTATTCATGCGTTAGTTTCAGCAGTTAAGTTCTATGAAAAGCAGGGGTATAAAATCGTTTCAGATAAATATATAGAAGATGGCTGCGAATGTATTTCACTTGAAAAAAAGATCTAAAAAAAAGACGAGATAAAACACCAATTTATCTCGTCTTTTTTTATTTCCAGCTTCATGAACTAGCT
>JAATEZ010000073.1 GCA_015655485.1 Lactobacillales bacterium
CAAAAAATATGAAAAAAATTTTAAAGCAAACAAAAAAAACAAAATAGTACTCACTTTTCACTAAATGAAAAAACCTTTCAAACCCTTATGTAGTAAGGATATGGAAGGTTTTAATCTTTAAAAACTGTCAAACTTGGGATTTTATTATACACCAGATTTTCGTAAATAGACGAAACTTCCAGTCAAAATCAGCCATATTTTTAGTTGATAAAAGCTGTCCGCCAGTTTCATTTTTCTGCCGCTGCTTTTTTGTCTTTCACAATAACCTACGCAAAAATGAGGATTTTCTTTTTTGTCTTTTTATTTTTAAATACCAAATTAGTTTTATTTCATTCCCATCTGACTAATGAGTTTTTTTAACAATCGAACCAAATTTTTTTTAGAAGCTTTCATTTCTTAATAGTTAGTGCTGTTCCAACAATTGATGAGCTTCCTGTCTAGTCCATTCTTTTGTCAAGGATCTTTCTCTGCAGCAATTATTTATTCTGATGTGACTTTCATACATAATGATTTGCTTATCTGTCTGAATGAGTCCTTTGATCAATCCATATCATCCCGAAGCGCATCAATGATATTTTCTTTTTTTATCTTGTTAGTAGCATATAACATGG
Organism: Lactobacillales bacterium; assembly: GCA_015655485.1. GTDB lineage: Bacteria > Bacillota > Bacilli > Lactobacillales > Vagococcaceae > JAATEZ01. The sequence goes on from JAATEZ010000073.1 coordinate 612, forward strand.
TAATGAACACAATAAAGAATACGCTGAATGCGCTGATAGCCAAACTTGCCCACGGGAAAATGAAATTGATATCGTCCGCCCCGGCAGCGACCATCCCTTTGTAAATCAGCCAGGCAGAGAAAGCCGCTATAGGAAGCCCGAACAAAATCGCTCTCATACCGTAAAAGACACATTCGAAATTCATCATCTTATTAAAATTGCGGTCAGACATTCCTATAGATCGAAGCATGGCAAGTTCTCGCCTGCGGAGCTTGATATTGGTGGAAATTGTGTTGAAGACATTGGCTACCGCGATCAGTGAGATCATTATAACGAAAACGTAAGTGAACACGTTGATTATAGTGATCATACTTGTGTTCTCTTCAAGTATTTCAGAGACATTGTACAGGTTGTAATTGGCGATAATTTTAGCATTCTTAATGATGGTTTTCATTTTGGCCATCGTCTGAGAAGGATTCTTTGACCGAAAAGTCAACCCCTTAACATCCACCGGCGCTTCCGACGTAACGAACTTATTTTTGAGCGAATAGGGAGCCGTCACCAAAAAACTGTACGTTTTTTTCTTGAAAGAGCTATTAGACAGATCCGGAAGTGTATCAGGCAGCAGTACAGTATCGACAAATTTCAGGCTTACATTTTGTCCTGGCTGCACTGCTTCGGAATTTTCTGTTTCAGGAGTGACAGCAACATCCACCGAGTGCTCGATGAACAGATTATCCATTGCCTCATTATTTACTTTAGCCACAGCAATCAATTTCGCATTTTGTCCAGTGTACTCCTCAACGGGCAAGTCTAATTTTTTGACAATTTTCAAATAGGCACTATCCGAAAGAAACTGGATATTCATGGTCAGATTTACAAGTTTGTCCAGCGAAGCCGTCCCCGTTTCTATTAAATAGGCGTCCGAAAGGCTGCCTTCATTTACCACACTCGAATAAGTCACATCCGCCTGGTAGGAGCTTTCGTAAACACCATCAACCTTTTTCAGCTTATTATAAAGTCGGAGCATTTCACCGTCATCTATTTGTTGCGTAGTAAAAGCAATGTCATAGCTAGTGGCTTCTACTGTTTCCTTAGACGCTTCCTGCAGCGTTGTTTTAAACGCACTTCCTGATACAAACAGCACAATACTTAAAACAAGGGATAGCACAATGCTGCGATAGCGTTTCTTATTTCTTTTAAAGTTCTTTAATGCAAGAGTTCCCTCTAAACCGCAAATATGCTGGGCCAGCCTTGATGTTTTCACGGATTTGGCTTCAACTTTAACTTCATTTGTCTGGCGAATGCTCTCCATTATCGGAGTATTTGCGGCCTTTCTTGCCGGGATATAGGCAGAAATCAAAATGGTGATCATGCTGACCGCTGTCGCAGCGGCAATCGCAGAGAGGGACACTGTCAAGGTTAAAGGTACGTCGCTGTATAAAAGGGTCCCAAAATTCTTGGCAACAATGGAAATCACTAGCCATATACTACCGATACCAGCCATGACA
>JAATEZ010000287.1 GCA_015655485.1 Lactobacillales bacterium
TAAAAAGGAAGGCTAACAGTTTCTTTTACGGACGTGGAAAGTCCAAAGGAGGAAACGTTAGTTTCTCAATACCTCTTTATTGTAGCTTAGGCAACGTATGGAAGAGACTTCAAATTCTGCTTCCAAATAAATAGTAGCAAAGTTGGAATATGAATATGACAAATGTCTACCGCTATAAGGAAAATCCAATTATAGAACCTATTGATGTCACACCGCTTCACAAGAATTTCGAAGTGATCGGGGCATTCAATGCCGGCGTGACTGAGTTTAACGGAGAAACGATCTTGTTGCTGCGCGTGGCGGAAAGGCCTGTCAGCACCGATCCTCAAATCGTAAAAGCACCAATCTATGATGTGGTCAATAAAAAAATGCAAGTCATTGAATTGGATAAAGGAGATGCGCAATATAATTTTGAAGACCCCAGAACGATCCGGCGGGCCGATAATTTAGGGACGTTCTTTTATTTGACTTCCCTTTCTTACATCAGGATCGCTAGAAGCAAGGACGGGCACCACTTCAAAATAGATGATCAGGCATTTCTTTATCCTTTTAACTCTTACCAAGAATATGGGATCGAAGATGCCCGCTGCACGAAAATTGGGAATACTTATTATGTGAATTTTAGTTCGGTATCAAGATTCGGGGTTTGTGATTCCCTGATCTCAACAAAAGATTTTATTAGCTATCAGGACGAAGGCAATATTTTCGCGCCGGAAAATAAAGATGTTCTGATTTTTCCGGAAAAGGTGAACGGACTTTATTATGCGCTGCATCGGCCAAGTGTCAGCAATGTTTTCAATATTTGGTTAGCTTCTTCTCCAGATCTGCGCTCTTGGGGGAATCATAAGCAATTGATTTCAACGCGAGCTGACAAGTGGGACAGCGGACGCGTCGGCGGCGGGATCGTGCCGATCAAGACAGAGGCCGGCTGGTTAGTGATCTATCATGGAGCGACGAGGAACAATCGCTATTGTATGGGAGCCATGCTTTTAGACAGATTTGATCCCTCCAAGGTGATCGCCCGGTTAGAGAATCCGATTTTAGAACCGGAGGCGTCTTATGAAGAAAAGGGCTTTTTTGGCGGAGTCGTTTTTGGCTGCGGCGGCATCGTGAAAAATGATACCTTGCGTTTGTATTATGGTGTAGCCGATACTTCTATGGCGGGCTGTGAAATGAGCATCAAGGAGATTTTAGCACAGCTGAAAGAAGCGAAGTTAGAATGAATTGGGAAGAAATGTACCAAAAATGGTTATTAAAAAATGACTTGCCCTTTGATTTAAGACAAGAATTAACTGATTTGCAGGATAAGTCTGAAATAGAAATCAGCGATCGCTTCTATCGTTATCTGGAATTTGGAACAGGAGGTGTGCGGGGGGAATTAGGCGCAGGAACGAATCGGATGAATATTTTTATTGTGCGGCGAGTGACTACAGCTCTGGCTTTATCTATTCAGGCGCAAGGTGAAGCGGCAGTAAAAGCAGGCGTCGTTATTTCTTATGACAGTCGGCATTTTTCTAGAGCTTTTGCAGAAGAAACTGCCGGAACGCTGGCTTATTATGGTATCTCTGTCTATTTATCCGATCGTTTGCGTCCAACACCGGAACTGTCTTTTTTGGTCAGACAATTTCAAGCTTCTGCTGGAGTCATGATCACGGCCAGCCATAATCCGGCAAAGTACAACGGCTATAAAATTTATGAACAGCACGGTTATCAGATAACTACGCAGATAGCGGATCAACTAACGGAGATCTTAGCGGCGATCATTGATGAATTGGATTTGCCGACCCTGACCGTTAAATCAGGTAAAGAGAAAGAACGAATCCATGAATTTGGTGTAAAAGCTGACCAGGCCTATTTGCAAAACTTAACAAGTGTGACTCAAAATAAGAAATTACTGAGTGAAAATGGCGATAAACTAGCTATTGTTTATACACCATTGCATGGAACCGGATTGAATTTAGTGATAAAAGGATTGGCCCAGGCTGGGATGACCAATGTATCGGTTGTAGCGGAGCAGGCTTTGCCTGATGGAGATTTTCCAACTGTGTCTTCACCCAACCCTGAAGATCCGGCTGTTTTTAAAAAAGCGGTCCAATTGGGACAGGAAAAAAAAGCCGCACTGCTTTTAGCAACGGATCCTGATGCCGACCGCCTGGGTGTCGCTGTCCTTGATAAGACAGGTCAATATCAATTTTTAAATGGAAATCAGTTGGGGATATTATTATTGAGTTATCTCTTAGAGCAAAAAAAACAAAAGCAGGAGAACCTATCTAATTATCGAGTAGTCAAAACGATCGTTACTTCAGATCTTGGTGTGAAAATAAGCGGGAAATATGGAGTAAAGACGATCTCGACCTTGACGGGTTTCAAATATATCGGTGAAAAAATCACTGAATTTGAAAATGTTCCAGGTGCTTTAAAGCCCCAGTTTTTATTCGGATATGAGGAAAGTTATGGTTATTTGATTTCAGACTATGTTCGCGATAAAGATGCTGTTCAGGCGGCGGTACTGACGGCGGAGGCTGCTGTTTTCTATCAGTCGCAAGAGAAAACTCTTTTGGATGCATTGGAAGATATTTATCAGGAATATGGTTTTTATCAAGAAGAACTGGTCAGTATTTCTTTTGAAGGTCAAGAAGGACAAAACGTGATGGGGAAAAAAATTGATCAGTTTCGGCAACATCATCCTGTAAAATTCATGGATACAGCAGTTATCCGGATAGAAGACTACCTAGTTCATCAAGCCTATGATCTGCCAAAAAATACAGTTGAACCTATTCAATTGCCACTATCGAATGTGCTGAAATTTATCCTGGCGGATGGCTCCTGGTTTTGCATTCGCCCATCAGGAACCGAACCAAAATGCAAGTTATATTTTTCAGTTAATGATAAAAGCAAAACAGCAGTCCTAAGAAAATTGGCCGAACTAAAAAAAGAAGTTATCGAAACATTTGGAGCGATTTGATTTTTAAATGAAAACATTTTTTAAGATAAAGAGTGAGGCCTGGATCAGATTCTTTCTGATAAAGATCTCACTCTTTTGAATTTCCGTTCAAAAAAATTTTTATCCATTTTTTTGAACAATTTGGCTGGTTTAAAATATTGTGCCTTCTTTTTATTCATTGACAGTCATTCCAAATAGAAATTTTGATCTATTAGGCAGCTTAGAAAAGAAAAAATTATCTTGGGTGAACCGGTATATGATAAAATTGGATAAAAGTTAACTTATGTTTTGACTAGAGACTAACAAAAATCGGAGGAACATTATGAGGAAGCTAAGACTATATTTCGTAAGGCATGGTCAAACTTTTTTGAATAAATATGGCAGAATGCAGGGCTGGTCTGATTCTCCGCTTACTCCAGCCGGAATTTTGCAGGCAGAAAAGCTGGGCGCCTTTTTAGCAGATACAAAATTTATAACGATCTATTCCAGCGACTTTCACCGTACGTTGCAGACGGCACAAATCATTCGCGATTTTAATAACTATAATGAAAATTTAGAAATAAAGATCACGGCTGGGCTGCGTGAAACTTTTTTTGGTTCTTTTGAAGGTGAAAAAAATGAAGTGGCCTGGGGAAAAATTGCTGCTTATGCTGGCTGCAAAAGTATCAAGGTCTTTTTCGATAGGATCGATCAAGCAGCCGCTCTTGACTATATTCATGAAGCAGATGAAATGCACGATGCAGAGAACTATAAAACCTGTTGGACAAGGATCAGCAGCTGTCTTGATCAGATCGTTGCCGAGACAGAATCAGATAGGAATACTAATAATGATTCTAAAAATATAAACCTGCTGATGGTCACTCATGGAAATGTTATCAGAACTCTTGCTCACTCTCTGGATCCTTCGCTGGACACTAAAGCCGAAATCTTTCATTCAGGTGTCACTCTTATTGATGTAGAGCAGCATCATTACTTTATCAGAAAATACAATGAAAAAGTCTAATGAAATGTCTGATTTCTAAATTTTGATCTATCCATTCAAGACGAATAAAATGGTGTGAGAGGGATTTAAATTAACTTATGCGGCAATAATTGGGTCATTTCTTTTAAATGTGGTATAGTTAAGGTATTCAAATAATACATTCGGTTGGGCGCAAGCTTTCAAGGAAATCTCTTTCTGGGGTGAGAAAGAGTTTCTTTGAAACTGCGTCTTTTTGAGGTTTATTTTATAATCTATTGTGAATTTAATCCGCATTTTTAAAATTAAGGAGAGGAAGAGAAAAAATGGAGTTTATAGGGATTCTTTTAATCATACTTGTAACCACAGTTTTAGTGAATCATTTTTGTGCTCGTTTTGGGATCCCGGCTGTAGCCGGACAATTGGTAGCAGGTGTCGTGTTAGGCCCGGCGGTGCTTAATATGCTTTCTTATAATGAATTTATTCATTATTTTTCAGAAATTGGAGTGATCTTGTTGATGTTTATTGCCGGAATGGAAAGTGATCAGGCCCGGCTGAAAAAATATTTAAAACCGAGTTTTTTAGTAGCCGGTTTAGGAATGGTCTTTCCAATTGTTTTGGTATATGTGACCGGAATTTGTTTTGGAATCAGTTCTGTCCATTCTTTATTCTTGGGAATTGTTTTTTCAGCCACATCAGTTTCCATTTCGGTTGAAGTCATGCGCAGCAAAAAGGTATTAAAAACTAAAGAGGGAATGACGCTTTTGGGAGCAGCTATCGTGGATGATGTTTTAGCAGTGGTGATCTTAAGTTTGATGACTAGTTTGAATCATCCATCGGATAGTTTAGTAGGTTTGCTGACGACTATTTTAACACAAATTCTTTTTTTCATAGCCGTATTTTTTATTATTAAATGGGTCGTGCCTTATTTAATGAAAATTAGTTAAAAAATTTTATCCACTTCCGCGAGAATCAGTCTAGCCCTTATTTTTTGTTTCTCACTTGCCTATTTAGCTGATTTTGTTGAATTGAGTACAGTTGTTGGTGCTTTTTTTGCCGGGCTTGCGATCGGCACCACTAAGTATCGGCAAGAAGTTTTGTTGAGCATTGAGCCCATCGGATATTGTTTTTTTATTCCTGTGTTTTTCATTGGGATCGGTTTGAATTTGTCTTTTTCAAGAATGTCTGATCATTTATTATTTATTGGAATACTGACGATTATTGCGATTCTTACTAAATTATTTGGAGCAGGACTTGGAGCAAAATTAGCGGGGTATGGTTACAATAGTGCTTATTTTGTAGGAGCGGGCATGGTTTCCAGAGGAGAGATGGCTCTGATTATGGCTCAGACCGGATATCAGATCCATTTGATTGATCCTTCTATTTATTCCTCAGTCATCATCATTATCGTAACAACAACTATTCTGGCTCCATTTATTATGAATCACGCTGTTAAGAAAGCTATTATTTCTTACTGATCGTTTTGAAAAAAATGAGATAATTTGTTATTTTTTATTCAGAGTAAATGGATTTGATTTTTGGGAAAGTAAATCTGAATACGTATAGATTCAAGTCGAAAATTTAATGGATAAATTGAGAATATCAAAGTCAGAAATTATTGTTAGTTTGGGAATTTTTTTGATTCACTCTTTAAATAGCAGGTCTGGTGAATCTTAATGAATTTTTTAAAAAATTATTGTTACAAAAAAGTAACAAATGTAATATAATGGTAACAAAGAAAGAGGGAGTGAGAAATGAAAAAGAAAAGTTCGCTTGTGGTGGGTTTATTTTTACTTGTTTTTGTGATTTCAGGTTGTGGGGAAAAAGCGAAAGACAGCAGTACGAAGGATAGTTCCAGCAGTATGACTGTGATCAAAGCGGCTTCATCTGCTAAGACCAGCAGTGCAACGATGGAATCTTCTTCCAGTTCACAAGATTCGTTTAGTGA
>JAATEZ010000252.1 GCA_015655485.1 Lactobacillales bacterium
TACCGCAGAATGTCCCCAAATATTCTTCCCTTTTATTCACGTTTTTTGTCTCGTTTTATTAGAGATTGGTATGACTTTCCTTGTTCATGAAAAGTTCGATTTTATGTTTGACTGCTTCTTTTACGGCTTCATTGCAGGGAATAATATTGTAACGAAGAGATTGATTGACTTTGCTTGCACCAAAAGTTTCCTGAGCCGTTTTTGTCCATGTGACTAACAGTTCGGTTCCGACATTGAATTTGCGTATTCCATTGTCAATGAGTTCGCGAATATCTTCCTCCTTAACACCTGTCCCGCCATGAATGACCAGCGGAGTATTGACTGCCGCATTGATTTTTTTTAACAATTCTATATTCACTTTGGTTTTAGATTTATATTGTCCGTGATTGGTTCCGATAGCGATCGCGAGCGCATCGACTCCCGTTGCTTTTACAAAATCTACAGCGTCTTTGGGTTCGGTATAAATCTTATCATGTTCAGCAACATGGATCCCTTCTTCTGTCCCGCCGATCGTGCCTAATTCTCCTTCGACTGAAACACCGTGAGCATGGGCATATTCAACGACCGCAGCAGTTTTCATGATGTTTTCTTTAAATGGAAGCTGCGAGCCGTCATACATGACTGAAGTGTAGCCTTTATCGATCGCTTCCTTGATGTCGTCAAAATTTCTGGCATGATCCAGATGCAGCACTACATCTACCAGTTCTTTCGTTGCCATTACCTCGCAGACAGCGACTAAATTTTCGTGACCAATATATTTGGCTGTATCCACACTGGTTTGAATAATGATCGGTGCTCCCTGGTCCTTTGCCGCCCGGATCATATCCGGCAGCATCTCTAAATTATGCGTATTAAAAGCTCCTACCGTATAATTCAATTCTTCTGCTTTGCCCGTTACTGCTTTTAAAGTTGTATACATGACTATTGATCTCCCTTTAATTGAATTTATCGCGCTTAGCCCGCACTAAGGCGCTGATCGGTGTCATTACTGCTGAGAAAGTACAAGTCCCCCGCCTGATTGGTTCGGCTACGATTCAGCAGGAGCGCGCGATGGCTTTCGCCGGATCAGTCTCGCCTTACTTGATGCCGCGGGTAACATCTTTTGAAATCTGCATCATCTGATCGATTTTTTCCAGATAATACTGCAGTGTTTGGCCGTCATTTGCCTTGGCAGCTGCGGCTCTTTTTTGATTGTATAATTTTAAAAGTGTCTTATACCCCCGACCTGCGGACTTTTTCAGCTGCAAACTTTTTTCCAAAGCTGAAACGGCCTGATCGGTTTCACCAAGCTCTTCATAAGCTAAGCCGAGCTCCTCATACAGCACCGCCTGGAGCGATTCTTCCGCCTGAGCCAGTTCCTGTTGCTTCAAAGCAATAACTTGGTTCAGTTCCGCTTTCTGTTCCGGCGATAATTCTATTGTTGCTGTTTTTTGCTCTGCTTTCTCCTTCTTTTTTCCAAAACCAAACATAATGAACCTCCCTTGTTTCCTCTATCTAAAATGCTTTCAAAATCGGGCTGAGGAGCCATGCGTAAATCAGAGCAGCCGTAACGGTATCAACATCAGTAGCCGTCGCATTGACAAATCCCATAGAATTGAAAATTGTGACTAGCAGGGCCGGCAGCAGAGTTATGAAGAAACCGTGCAAAATCCCGCCGATAATCGCTCCGCGGCGTCCGCCAGTCAAGTTGCCGAAAATTCCGGCCGTACCGCCCGCAAAAAAGTTCGTCAGCATCCCCGGTAAAATCATGGCCAAACCGAATTGCGGCAGAATGAACATAGCCAGAACTGAACCGATGGTTGTCGTGATAAAACCTAAGATCACTGCATTTGGCGAATATGGAAACAGTACCGGGCAATCCAGTGCGGGAATTGAGTCCGGCACCAACCTCATAGCGATCCCTCTAAAAGCGGGGACGATTTCTCCCAGCAGCATCCGGACACCTGAAAGCAACACATACACACCCACGACAAATTGAATCGCCTGCAGGAAGGCATACATCAGATAATTCGTTCCGCCGGATAAGGTGGCTCCGAATTTTGCTCCGGCAAAGGCCGCTGTAATGATGTAGAGCGGAACCATAACGACCATCACTGAAAGATAAGTATCCTGCAAAAATTCTAATTGTGTCGGTAATTTTATATCTTCGATCGATTTCTTCTTCTCGCCTTTTTCACCGAATAAATAGCCGACACCCGCTTCGAAAATATAACCAATCGTACAGAAGTGTCCCAGCGCAATATCGTTGGAACCAGTGATTTTACGCACAAACGGCTGGGCAATGGCCGGCATGGCCACAGCGAAGACCCCGCCGACAAAGCCGCCAACCAAAATCAGCGCGATCCCGCGCAATCCGGAAAAATAACCGAAAACAGTCGTCATGGTAGCCATCCAAAGAATCGCTTGTCCCGTTAAGAAGATGTATTTCCATTTCGTAAATCTGGCAATTAAAATATTAAATATAAAAATAGCTAAAAATGTCAAAGCAATGTCCCGTCCCAGTCCCAGCTCATTCATTGCCTGGCCGTTGATTGCTTCAATAGATGGAATAATTCCCTGCATATGGAAACCTTCCTTAAAAATTTTGCCGAAATAAGTTAAGCTGCCGACAATGATACTTGAGCCTGCAGAAAGAACTTGGAAGCCCAGCAAAGTTTTCAACGTTCCGGAAATCACCTGACCCACAGATTTTTTTTGCAGAACCAAACCCAGCATCGCGATCAATGCGATCGTAATTGATGCCTGTGTTAAAATATTCTGAATAATAAAATTGATAACACCCATTTTTTTCCCTCCAATTCTTGATTTTTAAGCAAGAGCACCCAACTCTTTTAAAACTGGCGTGATTTTTTCTTCAATTTCGGCTTTTGACACGATATTTTTCAAATAAATGATCGTTGTCTGTTCAGGATCGATCGAGAATTTTTCAAATTGTGATTGAAAATTTTGAGCCGTAATAATAATGTCCGGTCTGATCGATACCGCCGATGAAATATCACTATGGTCCAAATTAGCCTCCACTCCCAGTTTTTTCAACACATCTTCTGCACTCATCTGGCAGGCAAAGCTGCTACCCAGTCCTGCTCCGCATACAAATAAAATCTTCAATTTTTTCATCATGCTCTCCTTCTTGCTGCATTATTTTCCACTCTCCGACTCTCCGTTTTTGTTCATAAGCTCTTTGAATAATCACTGCACACCTGTACTCATTTTCCAGATTTTCTCTCAGCACCGCAGTATTCTCTTTAACACCGGCAGATTTCCTGGCTGAATTTTCTTCAATGTCTGTCGACCTATTAGTGCTCCACTTCCTCCCTATACAAAATTGCATTGAACTCCTTGATATTGCCGGCATTGCTTAATTTTTCCAGCTGCGGCTCATCATTGATCAGTTCAATCAAATTTTTCATCACATTCAAGTGAGAATACGAATCTACTGCTGCCAGGCAAAAAATAATTTTCACCGGATCGTTCTCGGGATGCCCGAACTTTACCGGATCTTTCAAAGTCATCGCACTGATTCCCAGCTGATTGACCCCTTCTTCCGGTCTGGCATGAGCCAAGGCAAAATTTTTGCCTATTACAATGTAAGGACCGTGTTCTTCTACTGAATGAATCATCGCGTTTATATACCTTTCTTCCACGACCTTGTCCTTAATCAACGGCTGCGCCACCTTGGCAATGGCTGCCCGCCAATCGGTGCATTCTGCTTGGATTAGAATATCAGAATCCTTTAAAATGTCTTGTAACATCGGCTGAATCTCCCTTTTATTGATTTTCAAATTATTTTCATTAAAAATCTTCTCTAACTCAGCGTAAATATTTTTAGTGACATTGCCGCTGCTTTTAACTATCAATTCTAAAAAACTCTGCAATAACGAAGTCGAGTCAATTAGTGCGTTCGTCATCCGCTGCTTATCATGATGTTCTTCCAAAAACAGGCGGATTTCTTCCTTATCGCTCTGTCGCAAAATCGGGTTCAGGAGCAGTAACGGTTTCTTTGAGTAGTCGATCGAAATCGTTGAAAAGATCAGATCCACATCCAGTTTTTCAATAAAGGACAGCTCATAAGAGCTTAAAACCGCTACAATCTCGATATTGAATTGTTCTTTTAAGTTTGCCGCCAAGAGTTTTCCGGTGGATACGCCATGATTGCAGACGACAACTGCCCGATAACAGTAATCCCTTTTCTGTCTGATCTGACTCTCAGACGTTGAAAAATAGATCGTCAAAAATCCAATTTCATCTCCGGAAAGCTTCTTTTTCGTATAATCTTCGATTTTAGGACTAAATTTTTTTACCGCCAGGTAAATATCGGCATACGACTCTTGAATCGTTTTCTTTAAAGGATTGAAAATCTGGACATCATTTTTTACACGGCTCAATAACCCGGTGATATGTTTATACAAACCTTCATACAGATCCTCCTCTTCCTTGGAAAAAGGGATCTCTGTATATTTTTCGACATGATCTATCAGCTGGATGGCCAGCAGCTGCGCTGTCACCCAATCATAATAATTGTTCATATCCTTGGAATTGAAAGAATCAATCGTAAAAATGATGTACTTCAGTTCATTGATCGATGGAACTATGGCAAACTCACGGCAAACTTGATCCACAAAATCTCTTGTGTCGCTCTCTTTCATAAAGAGAGCTGCTTTTGACAATTCGCTGATAGTGTTTCCGCCTTGCAGCCGTTTGATCCAGATTGAAAGAAACAAAATAATTTGATTGCGGTAGATTTGATTGACTAAAGCATGCGATTTTCTGAAAATTTCGTCATATTTCTCAACAATGACCTGAAGCATTTTTTCAGAAAGATACTGAAAAACAATTTTGTCGGAAACACTCACTACCGGAAATATTTCTTTCATGCCGATCAGATTCTCAATATCGGTGAAATTATTGATCACATCATAGATCATCGTCCGAAGCGATCTTTCATCTCCTTGAAAAACCACGCCCTGCTTTGGCAGACTGACTACTTTAATGCCATAATCTTTCAGAAAATGGCGCAGTTTCCGCATATCCTCATCCAAGGTGCTTTTCGAGATCTGCAGCTGAGTTTCCATCTCATAAAGCCAAGTTTTAGTACTTGAATCGGCTATCTGAAACAACAGAATCAAAAAACGTTCCTCAGGCGAATAATAGTAACTTTGGCCGCCTGCATCCAATTGCTCCAGTAAAGCCCCTCTCTGCTGAGAAATCAGCTCTAATTTTAACCCCTTTCCTCTTTTACGAATGATGACCGGCAAGTCCGAAGCCTCTAAAAAATCATTGATATCAGCCAATTCATTTCTCAATGTCCGCTCACTGATATGAAACTCTTTACTTAAGTCAGCTGTTGGGAAAAAAGTGTTTACAGTTAAAAGTCTTCTTAATATCCGCTGTGTCCGCTCTTTCATATTCTGCAACCTCTTTCATAATTTGATTATAAATTGTGCCCATTGAAAAGTTTAGTATAGCTTTTTGCAAGTTGAACCGGCAAAAATGTAAGCGGAATCTATAATACTTTCTATTGGAAACTTTATATAAAAAATTAAAAAAAAGATTGCTCCAGTCATTGACAAAAAAGACTGATTTAAAAATTTAAACACATAATAATTCATGAAGATTTCATTTTTTCATGTTACACTATAATTATCTTATTCAAGGAGGTCAGTCTATGGCAGTAAAAGAAGCTAGTTTTGATATCGTTTCAGAAGTGAATTTAGAAGAAGTAAAAAATGCCATTCAAGTCGCAACAAAAGAAATCAAAAATCGGTTTGATTTTAAAGGGTCGATTGCACAAATCCAATTAGAAAATCAGCGCCTTATGATCATGGCTGAAGATGACTATAAAGTAGAACAAGTAAAAGACGTATTAATGGGAAAATTAGTTAAGCGCGGTGTTCCGGTCAAGAATATCCAATTTTCTACAAGCGAAAAAGCCTTGGGCGGAGCTGCGCGGCAATATGGCGAATTAGTTAATGGGATAGATCGGGAGAATGCCAAAAAAATCAATGCAGCGATCAAAGATTCTGGATTAAAAGTCAAGACACAAATTCAGGATGAACGTATTCGAGTAACTGGAAAAAGCAGAGATGACCTGCAGGAAGTCATCGCTCTGTTAAAAGGAGTTCCATTACCTATTGAATTACAATTTATCAACTATCGCTGATTTTAGCGTAGAAACCAAAAAATTTGGAGTAAAAAAATGATCAACTCACTTGAAATTTTAAATAGAATGAATAAGGGACAAAAAATCAACTATGATCACGTCTTAAATAAAATGATTCGCACTTGGCAAAATGACCAGCGGCGTCCCTCGATTTTGATCCACAGCTGCTGCGCACCTTGCAGTACTTACACATTAGAATATTTAACAGCCTATGCAGATGTTACTGTTTACTTTGCCAATTCAAATATCCATCCTCGAAATGAGTATCTGCGCCGAAAAGATGTACAACAGGAATTTATTCAAGCTTTTAATCATCGGACAAACAATCAGGTCCAATTTATCGCCGCTCCATATGAGCCGAATAAATTTGTTAAAATGGTAAAAGAAAAAGGGCTTGAGAATGAACCTGAAGGAGGTCTTCGCTGTTCTGCCTGCTTTGAGATGCGTCTTGATTTAGTCGCTGAGAAAGCCCAGGAACTTGATTTTGATTATTTTGGCAGTGCATTGACCATCTCGCCTAAAAAAAACAGCCAAGTTATCAATACGATTGGGATCGAAGTCCAAAAAATCTATGATGTTAAGTATCTTCCCAGTGATTTCAAAAAAAATAATGGTTATCAGCGCTCTGTTGAAATGTGCAAAGAATATGATGTTTATCGGCAATGTTACTGCGGCTGCCTTTTTGCGGCCAAGGCTCAGGGCGTTGATTTAAAAGAAATCTCAGCTTCTGCCAAAGATTATTTAAAAACCCGTTCTAAAATCCAATTCAACGTAGTGAAATAAGAAAAGCTGAATGAGGCGGTCAGGTCTTGAGCAAAATAGCAAATTTGAACAAAGATGCTTTTTGTCTTTGCAAAAATTTGTCTTTTTGCCGATAGACCTGCCTCATGAAGCTGGACA
>JAATEZ010000362.1 GCA_015655485.1 Lactobacillales bacterium
GTCTGCTTCTTTTGATTTTTATCAGTTTTCTTATCAGCATGAATACCGGGCTTATTCGCCTAAGTCCTTTGGAAGTCATTCAAACACTCATCGGCCGCGGAACTGAAAAACAAAAACTGATTTTATTTAGTTTTCGTTTGCCGAGAATTTTCATTTCTCTCTTAGTAGGAACGGGACTCGCAGTTGCCGGCTGTGTTCTTCAGGGGATCACTCAAAATCCCCTGGCTGACACTGGTATGCTGGGCATCAACGCCGGAGCGGGTCTAATGGTGACTGTTTTTATTGCTTTTTTCACTACTACGGCTGCTTCTGTATTTTTACTGCCATTTTTTGCTTTTTTCGGTTCTGCTTTAACGGCGATCGTTATCTATCTTCTGTCTTATAAAAAAGGGGCAGGAATCTTGCCCACAAGAATGATTCTGACAGGGATCGCCTGTGGTTCTGGGATCTCAGCAGCGATGGTTCTTTTTACAATCAAATTATCTTCGCAAAATTATCAATTTGTAACAACTTGGATGGCCGGCAGTATCTGGGGATCAAATTGGTCTTTTGTTTTTTCGATCCTGCCTTGGCTGGTTATCCTGCTGCCGCTGATCTATCACAAATCTCCCCTGCTGGATATTCTCGCCCTAAATGAAACAACAGCTGCCGGGCTGGGCGTAAATATCCGGCGGGAACGTTTTATACTGCTCTTCGCTGCTGTTGGTTTAGCCGGCGCCAGTGTTTCTGTCAGCGGAGGCATCAATTTTATCGGGCTGATCTCACCGCATATCGCGAAACAACTCGTTGGACCCAGACATAAATACCTCCTGCCCGCGGCTGCTTTAATAGGCAGTTTACTGTTGCTGACAGCAGATACTTTAGGGCGATTGATCGCTCAACCGGCAGAGATTCCTGCCGGAGTCATCGTTTCTGTGATTGGCGCTCCTTATTTCCTCTTTTTACTGACCAATAAGAAGAAAAAAACCTACTGAAATCTATTTTTTTCACAGCTATGAAAATGAATCGGCTGTATATTTTAGATGAAATCTAAGATATGCAGCGGGCTTTCAGCCAGCGCAATGACTCCAGCCCGTTCTAATTCTGCTTTAGTTCCAAAGCCGTATAAGACTCCAATGCAAGGTATTCCAAACTGATCTGCTCCTGCCACATCATAATCCCGATCGCCTACCATCACTACACTATCTTTGAAGCTAAGATCGGACAAATCTAGGGCATAACGTATTACCTCCGCCTTAGTCTTGCGCTTCCCATCCAGATCGCCACCGCAAATGTATCTAAAGTATTGGTCCAGTTGCAAATTTTGCAAGATCTCTTTCGCAAATATTTCAGGTTTGGAGGTCGCAACCACAAGATTCTTATGCTCTTCCTGCAATTGTTGCAATAATTCAGGAATTTCGGGATACACTTGCACCTCAAGTTTTCCTTTTGCACGATATCGTTTCCGATAAAGCTGGACCGCCTGCTTTGTTTCCCTATCGTTAAACGCCAAAATATCTCTAAAAGAATCGGCAAGCGGCGGTCCAATGAATTCCAGTAAATGTTCCCTGGATGGAATTTTTTTATCCATTTCTTCTAAAGCAAAAATAATTGATCGCAATATCCCGCTGGAGGAATCAATAAGCGTTCCATCCAAATCAAAAAAAATTATATCAAATGGCTCTCCTGATGCCTTTTTTTGCAATTCGTCCACTCCCATAAATTTATACTTGGCTTAAGAGTTCCTCAAGTTGATCAATGATTTTATCAGCCGAATCTTGATTCATACCATACTTTTATCTTTCAGCGCAAATACAGTCACTCCAGCGCTTTTGGCTGCTTGGATCCCTATTTCAGAATCTTCGATCGCCAAACATTCCTTTACCGGCAAGCCTAATTTTTGAACAGTATAGAGATATATTTCGGGGTTGGGTTTTGTTTCAACAAATTCTTCCCCACTGACTAAAATATCAAAAAAGTCCCTTAACTGACAATCAGATAACATTCTATCAATATCTATTCTATTTGAAGAGGAAGCCAATCCGATTTTTATTTTTTGTTGTTTTAAATTTATTAGAACTTTTCTTGCTTCAGGATTTAAAAGCGGCGGATAGAAAATAGGGTGCTGTTTTTTATACTCGGTATACTTTTCAGAAAATTCTATAGTTTTCTTATTATCCAAACCTAAAAAATCAGCCACTGTGTTAAAAGTTCCGCCAACAATTTTTTTCATTGGTATTCCTTTTAAAGTCAAGCCTTTTTCAACTAAAAAATCTTCTCGGCGCTGTTGATAAAATTCCTCGCTGTCGACCAGTACTCCATCCATGTCAAAAATAATTCCTTTAAATATGATAAGACACTCATTCCTTCCTTAACTTACAGAACTTATTCTAACAATGCAAATCGGGAAAAGCAAGATATCAAAAGATTTGATTGAA
>JAATEZ010000257.1 GCA_015655485.1 Lactobacillales bacterium
ATTGTTTTTTTCTTCGGTATTGGAACCAGCGGCAGTCTGGCTCAGTTTGGCGCACGCCTTTTTTCAAATTTTGACACTTATTCGGTAGCGATCATAGATCCTTTTCAGCCGGCAGCGATCCAAAATAAAAAAATGAGAAATTCTTTATTGATCGTTTTGTCTGTTTCAGGTGAAACAGAACAAGTTTTGAATCAAACTCGTTTTTTTAAGCAAAATAATGGGCAGGTACTGTCAATCACCAATCGGGCAAAGTCTACCTTGGCTATGCTGTCTGATATCGCACTTCCTTATTATATGCCTGAAGAAAAGAAGGGTTCCTTAAATATGACCACTCAGATTCCTGTAGTTTATCTTTTAGAAGTATTAGCCCATGAAATGAAATCTAGATTGAATCATGAAGCAACTGACTAAATGAAGAAACATGTTTTTTTTAGGGTACAATTATCAAAATGGGAAAAGCGTTTTTTAAGAGCCGTTTAGACTATTTAAAAGACTTTTTTTTTTGTATAATAATATTTGGACGCGCATCCGTTATACTGGTCGTACGATTGATTTTTAAATCTATGGAATCATGAGGTGTTTTATATGGGAGATTGGATTAATGAAAAACTATTACCGCCTGTGATGAAATTTGTCAACACAAAGGCTATTAGTGCTTTAAGAGATGGTATGCTTTACGTTATGCCGTTTACGATCGTCGGATCTATTTTCTTGATTTTAGCTAATCTGCCAGTTACTTCTTGGGCTAACTGGATGACTGATACGGGTTTATCGGCCTACTGGAACACCGCTTATAATGCTTCTTTCGCGATCATGGCTCTTTTTGCGGTAGCCGGCATTGCTTTTTCTTGGGTCAGAAATGATGGCTTTGAAGCCATGCCAGCAGGATTGTTAGCAATTGTTTGCTTCTTTTTAGTGATGCGTCCCTCAACAGCGATTACTGATGCAAGTGGTAAAACGCTGGTTTCAGTAGAGCAAATGAGCGGGCAAACTGGTTTTATTGATCGTAACTGGTTAGGCGGAAAAGGGATGATCGCTGCCATCATAATCGGTTTATTAGTTGGCTGGGTCTATTCTTGGTTCATGAGAAAAGATATCAGGATCAAGCTTCCAGAACAAGTGCCGGCCAATGTTGCCGGATCATTTACGGCTTTGATCCCCGCGGCTGTCTTGATTTCTGCTTCTTTAGCCCTGTATATTTTCTTTGACAAAGTGACTCACTCAACTATGACAGAGTGGATCTATAAAACTATTCAAACTCCTTTACAAGGATTGACAGATTCATTTGGCGGAATGCTGGCCATTTCATTTTTAGTTCCGTTCTTATGGTTCTTTGGGGTCCATGGAGCAACTATTATTGGCGGAATAATGGGTCCGCTGCTGCAGGCGAATGCTTTGGAAAACCAACAAATACTTGATTCGGGAAAAGCATTGACTATCGCAAATGGCGGCCATATCGTCACACAACAATTGATGGACCAGTTCATGACTGTGACAGGCTCGGGAATGACACTTGGTCTGGTCGTATTTATGGTATTTTTTGCCAAATCAGCTCAGTTTAAAGAATTAGGCAAATTATCCATTGGACCAGCAGTTTTTAACATCAACGAACCGATTCTTTTTGCGACACCAATTGTTATGAATCCAATTATGTTACTGCCATTTTTCTTAGCTCCAATGTTATCAGCTACTTTTACATGGATCGCATTGAGAATTGGTGTGATCCCGCTATTTCCTGGACAGATGGTTCCTTGGACCACCCCTCCGATCATCTCCGGTTTTCTTGTAGGCGGAGTGAGGACGGCTTTGTGGCAAGCTTTGATGTTAGTTATGACATTCTTTATCTATTTGCCATTTGCCCGCAAACAAGATCATTTAAATTTGGCTACTGAGGAAAGTATAGAGAAATGATTTTCAAACCAGATTTTAAGGATAATTAGGATCTATTTTTCTTAGACTGGTTTTGATCAAAAAAAATCTGCTAAGGATAAAACGGCAGAAAAAAATAAAGAAAGTATTCATTTATGAGCTGTGAGTAGTGGTTTCATCACTATCCACAGTTTTTTTATAATTGAAATGCTTTAAGATAAGTGCTATTCTGAAAATAGAATCTGCGAAAGCTTTTAAGCTTTTGAAAAAAAATATGAGGAGATGCTGGTATGGAAGAAACCATTTTTTTTAATAAAGGCAATGCAATCGCTTCATATATAGATACAAAAGCACTTTATCAAAGTGCTGAAATCGCAGGCTATAAGACAGAAAAATCTAACAAACTTGTGATCGTTAAAGATGAAAAAAGCGGACAATATATTTTGTTTGATATGGAACATAAAGCAGATCCCGCTTCTGATAAAGATATTGCAGAATTTAAACTAATAGACTATATATAAAAATGAAAAGAGTCCATCAGTAGAGAGGGTTCTTTTCATTTTGCACACTAAAGGAAGTTTATAATCAAAAGCAGCTAGACATTCTTGGTACTTTGCGAAAAGAAACGAAATGGTTAAACTCGGGCTCCCTTTTTAAAAAAACAGTTTTATTTATGAGTTTGTGAAAAAAACTAATCAAAATTTACCTCATAACCGCCGGACAAAAGTAATTTATCTATTTATTTCATATAAACATCAGCCTTCTTAGCTTGATCAATGGGGAAAATCAGCGGGATTCCACCCGCTTTTTTGAATGGAATCGATCAAGCCTTGAGTGATTGAACCGAGAGCGCCTCTCGGCTGATTTCCGATTTCCGGCAATCCCGATATTTTTTTTAATGGATCAAATAGAATCTTTCTCCTTTTTCATTAAAAAAATCGGCATTATTCTTTCTATCATTTTTACTATTTAAGCCAAAAGGAAAAACTTGATCGACAAGATGGGAAGTTTTTATCGACAAGGACTTCTCTTTTTTTCAGATGAGCAAATTGAAAATCGTACTGAAAAAATAATGAAAATTTCCTTTTTTTGAAGATGAATCGCTTAGAATATGCTATAGTAAGAAGAAAAAGTTGTAAGAAAGAAGGAGAAAAATGGAACTGTACAAACAATTACTCTATATTTTGGGATTTTCATTTGCAGGTGAAGTGATTTCCAATGTTTTTCAGCTGCCAATGCCCGGCAGTGTGATTGGCATGCTTTTGTTGTTTTGTGCGTTACAGTTTAAATTTATTAAAGTACATCAAGTTGAAAAAGTAGGAGCATTCTTATTAGAAAATTTGAGTATTTTATTTTTACCAGCTGGAGTAGGGATCATGGTCTATTTCCCTATCATTCGGAAAAATTGGTGGTTGCTGTTATTGATCACGTTTATCACTACTGGTGTCAGTATTGGTTTTATCGGAAAATTAGTTCAGTGGGTGAAGCGGAAATATGAAGAGGATGCGATCGATATCAAACAGAAAGGAGAACAGAAGTAATGTTTCAAGAATTAACAAGTAATCCAATGTTTGGGTTGATCGTTTCGATAGGAATGTATTTGTTAGCATTGGAGATATTTAAACGGTGGCCATTGCCTATCTTTAATCCTCTTTTATTGGCTACGGTGCTAGTGATCTTTTTGTTGAAAATGGGAAAAATTCCATATAAAGATTATTATGAAGGTGGAAGCATGTTAAATGTTTTGATCACTCCAGCCACGGTGGCTTTGGGAATCCCGTTATATAATACTTTCCATCTACTTAAACACCATGCAAGATCCATCGTTGTGGGAATCGTTTTTGGATCGTTTGTAAATATTTTTTTAACAGGAATATTAGGCCTGATTTTTAAACTGGATCATGATATATTGGCTTCTATTCTACCAAAATCCGTGACGACTGCGATCGCGATCGGAATCTCTGAGAAAATGTGTGGAGTGGCCACGGTTACTTTAGTTATTGTCATTGCAACAGGAATCATTGGATCGATCATTGGACCACCCATTCTTAAACTGCTAAAAGTCGAAGAACCAGTTGCCCGCGGAGTGGCTTTAGGCAGCTCAGCGCATGCGATCGGAACGGCCAAAGCCATGGAATATGGTCGTGTGGAAGGTGCAATGTCAGGCTTAGCGATTGGAGTTACAGGAGTCGTTACAGTTTTTTTAGCCCCCATATTGCTTAATTTATTGGGCCATTGGTTTATGTAAAACGCTAAATATTAAATAACTTGAAAAAACAAACAGGAAGGATAAGGGTCTTTATGGAATTTAAGGCGGTTTTAATGGATTCAGCTGATCCTCAAAAGGCTGCTGCGATGATCAGGTATATAAAAAATCAGTTTGAATTTCTGGGGATACCGGGACCGCGAAGAAAAAAGCAAGTAAAGAACTGATCAAAAAAAGTAAAGAATTATCCATGAATGAAAGGTATCGGCTGGGAACAGTTTACTATAAAGAGGATCCTGGAGAATATCAATACATAGCGATCGATTTTGTTTTGGCGAATATAAAAATCCTGGTGAGATAGTGTCGATGTCTGGTGGAAGCTTTTTAGCGATGGGGTAAAGTTTTGGTTTGAGCAGTGTAAAGTGATTTTTAAGGAATTTTTGGTGTGCCTGATTTTTGATTGCGCCGAGCAGCCATCAATTTGCAGCTGTCATTAAAAGAACAAACTAGAACAGATTTACTTGATCAAGTGATTCAAAGCGATCTTTCAACGGAAGAGTTTTTTTATTCAAAAAGCCATTGGCTGGTCATTGCGGGAATATAGCAAGACGGATCCAGGCTGGGTAAGAAATTATTTGAGCAGTAATGAGATGAGTCAAGCAGCCATAAAGGAAGCCAGCCGATATCTGTGAACCTGTGCAAAATGCGACCTTATGTTTTCTGGCGGATCGCCGTCATTTTGGCTTCTAAAAAAAGGCATGCCAAGAAGGCTTGTCTTTTTTTGTTCAATCATTTCGCTTAGGATGCTAAAATGGTTGCTTTGGCATCAAAGCCTGTAGGAATGAAAAAACAATTTTTATGGGTTTTACTTGCGGGCTGACATCAGTTCAGTCCGCTTTTCTGTGTCCAGCTTCATGAACCAGGCTTGTCGGCAAATAGAAAAATCCAACGAAAATGAAACAGTCATTTTGCTGGATTTTCTAATTTGCTCAAAGTCTGACACGGTTCAGTCCGCTTTTCTGTGTCCAGCTTCATGAAGCAGATCTTTTCGAAAATAGTGAAAGAAAAATTCGCGATAAAGAGCACCGCGAAAATTTATCTTTCACTATTGCGCAAGGTCTGACATGCCTTATTCCGCTTTTCTGTTTCATTGAATGATTTCGACGTCTTTGTCAATAGCGAAAGGAGCCTCTTCGTTGATGCGGTCATAGAACATGATCCCGTTCAGGTGGTCTATCTCGTGCTGGACGACCATAGCTTCATAATTTTTTAGTCTGATTTTGTGTTTTTGGCCTTCTTTGTCTTGGTAAGAAATGGAAATACGACTGTGTCTAACGACATATCCAGGGACATCCCGATCAACAGACAAACAGCCTTCACCGTCAGCTAAGCAGGCTTCTTGGACGGAATGGCTCAAAACTTTGGGATTATACATAATCATACTCAAACTAGGTTCGGGGTTTTCTTCGTCATTGCTGGGAACGTGCAGGACAATAATTTTTTTAGAAATATCTAGTTGCGGTGCAGCCAGCCCAACGCCGCCGCGCAGGTGATATTCTTCTGCTACAGCAGGATCTTGACTATTTTTTAAGAAAGTCAGCATTTCCTCTCCTAATTTTTTATCTTCATTAGATAAAGGAAAAGATACTTCCTTAGCAACGGCACGTAATGTTGGGTGACCTTCGCGGATGATGTCATCCATAGTGATCATATCTGTTCACTCCTTCTTTTTCGAATATATTGTACCACATTGAGAAAAAAAGAAATAGAAAGTTGTAATAAAAAACACAAAATCAAAATTTTTTCGGGAGTTTGACAGTTTCATTTCAAAAAAATCGCTGAAAGCCTTGATAAGGGGTATTTTTTTTGTCAAATTCTCAATTCTATTGTTGAGTACTATTTAGTACTGTGGTATAATATAAG
>JAATEZ010000348.1 GCA_015655485.1 Lactobacillales bacterium
ATGTAGGCGATCTTTTCTTTGCTCTGATCAGGAGATTCATTTAACATATCTTCAGATAAATTTGCGGATGAACTGTCAAGAACGATATGGCTGCTGTTTGCTCTGCCGTCTTTTGTATGGACAGTTACTGTGCATTCAAGCGACTCCAACCGGGTATAATTGCTCCAGTTGATCTGCAAATCGGCGACACCAAGAAAATCTTCTAACATAAATTCACTAAGATCTTTCAAAATCCCAGTCACAACTAGTTCATAAAGAGTCATATTACTCATTTTCTTCCTCCTTGGTGATGAATAGATATCTAGTAAGGCAAAATAATTTATGGAAAATCAGTCAAATGAACACTGATTTTATTGGAGATATCGTTGCTGTATTCCTTGTTGAATTATACTATATTTAAGTACAGATTTCTATATTCAAAATAAAAAAAGTCAATTGACTTTTTTATTTACTGATTCTTTTAGTTCTTGGTATTTTTGTTTGATCTTCATATCCGATTGATTAGAGTAGTAGAAAGTCATCTTATTCGTATATATGGCGATGACTTTTTTTGAATGATTCCAGACAAAAAGCTTCACTTTTTCATTCTTCTTGTTTAAAAAATAGCCAGTTGAGATTGAATCAGTCGCAGCGCCGTTGATTCGCATATTCATATCAGGAACTGAATCTAATAAAACTATTTTCTTTATTTTTGAATAATCAAGAGTCGTCGAGCTGGTCAATGGAGCGTTTAACTCTAATGTGTTATTACCAAGATCAAGCTCAAAGGCCTCAGGATTCCCCGACTGTGCCAAGGGGATGATACAGAGTATAATAATAGTAAAAAGCATAATGACTGTTGCACTCATGATCATTTTTCCGAGAGGTCGGCCTATGTTGACGGAGATATTCATTCCAACCCGATCAGGGACCATGATCCTTGGATCCTCAGGGTTCATATAGATTCCATAACGCCAGAAATAATCGTCATCCGCAAAAAAAACTTCTTTGGTGCTGGCCAAGGCAGTATCGCGCTGGTGAAGCATTTTAAGGAAGATATAGAAGATATAGAGCAGCAGGAAACCGGTCAGAACCAGTATGCCGCTGTTCACTAATACTACAGCATGAGCAATTCCCCAAAATAAAGCTAAATTGAAGAGAATAATTAGATATAAAAAAACATCCAGCGCGAGAATAAATTTCGACCATGTTTTACGAGTGACATTAATGCAATATTGATTCACTTTTTTATCCTCGCTTAAAACTTTAGCCGGCATTTTTTTTACCAGCAGATAAGTAAAGAAACTTATAATAAAGATCAAAAGAGTCAGTGCACCTAAAGGAATGACATCAGCCATTCTTCTGGCAGGAAAATAGGCTAAAATACTAGTCAATAGGGAGATCACGAAAATCAAAAGCAGCCATTTAAAAGGAACCAGATCCTGATTTTTTTCTAAAACCAGCTTAGTATCCATAATAATTTCATGTTTCTCACCAATAAACCAGGATTCTTCTTGTTTGACTGCGTGCATTTTGCGTATACCCCATATTTGTAAAAGGCAGGTCATCATGATCTGAAACATTAAGAGAATCAGATAGGTAATAATTATTTCGTTCTCGTTTTGCCAGAAAAATAAGAAAAGATAAAGTAAAATAAAACCGGCATGAGTTTGGAGCAGTCTTTTTTTATAAAGTTTAGTGACCGCTTTTACTTTGGGATTTTGATCTTCTCCTTTAGGGATCGTTGTTTCTAAAATGATATTATTGTGCCATCCTGCCGAAATGCAGCCGACAAAATAGAAAAGCACTCCGCATAAGCTGAAAATAATTAATAAAATCAATGCACTGTTCATGACTGCTCATTCTCCTCTTTCTTTTTTAGTTTGAAATTCTGACAATATTTCTTCACCAATTTGTTGAATTTCAAATGGTGTCAGTTCGTGAACGGCTAATTCCGCCAAGAGAAGACGTAATTTTTTTTGAGCTTGCTCTTTAAAAACAGGATCTGAAGCGATTTTTTTCTTGACTTTAGCGCCGTTGCGCCGATCGATCTCAATATAACCTTCTTCTTTTAACAGATTATAGCCTTTAGAAACAGTCATCATATTTATGCCGACATCCTCAGCAAATTGGCGGACAGAAGGCAGGGATTCACCTAATCGGAGTTCTCCTGCGGCGATGCCTAAAATAATTTGATCGCGAATCTGAGTGTAAATGGGTTCCGAACTAGACATATCAATTTTCAGCAGCATGATTTCCCTCCATTGTCTAAATTGTACTATTTGTATTATATCATATAATACAAATAAGATAAACAGAGATATTTCTGCAAAAAAAGTGGTTAGAGATCGAGGTCTCCAACCACAAGAATGATCATAACATTAAATATTTAATGCTTTCACTTATATTTTTCTTCAAAATGCAGCGCAGCCCCGATCAGGTTGGCGTCATTTTTAAATTTACAGGTTTTGATTTTAAGCAGAACATTGTCGTCGTCTTTATTTTCGAGAGCGCCTTCTTTTATCCAGCTTAAAAGCGATGAATCTTCATTGAGTAATTCGCTCAATGATTTTTTGAGAGAGGGGATAAAGACCGGATTATTGGTGATCCCGCCGCCGATACCAATAAATTCAGGCGATAGAGACCGGTTGACAACAAGCAGGATTTCTGCCAGGCTTCTGAACATAGTATCCAGCTGATCAGAAGCCACTTGATCACCATTTTCAGCTAATTCAAAAACCTCTTTGCCATCAATGCTGGAAGGAAGTTTAAATTTTTTTAGAGCGACGATTTTAGCGGTTTGGACAGGAGAGGCGGTGATACCGATGATCGACCGCGTAAAATCAGTAATGATTTTATCTACTTGTTCTAATTCATTCGCAGTATCAAGAACTACTTTACCGTCCTTGACTAAGGCCAGGCCAATACCTGAACCAACAATAACAAAAACCGGATGATCTGCTTTTTTTCCGATTCCCAGCTTCATTTCAGCCAAAGCCGCACTGTTGGCATCGTTGTATAAAGAAACTTTTAAGCCGACAGCTTGCGACAAGGTATCTTGAATCGGGACCATATGCAAAAAAGGAACAAAGCTAATGCCGCCGACTGAGCCTTTCTCTTCGTCGATTTCACCGGGACAGCTCACCGCCAGTCCTTGAAGATCATAGGATGTGGACAGCTGCTCTTTAATTTCTTTCACTTTATCAAAAAAGGGCTGTCTAGTTGCCGGAGTTGGAAAATCTCCTTGCTCAAATAGTTTTTGTTTCTTCCAGACTGCATATTTTACGGCAGAACCGCCAATATCAAGGGTTAAAAGAGCCATTTTTTTCCTCCGTTAGGTTTGTCTTATTAAAAATATAAGGTTTTTTGATTTAGTGTTCAACTGATTTTATCACGATTTTTCTTTTTTAGAAAGCCGTTGATCACAGGAAGGAACTTATCGACGTGTATTGACTTTTCAAAATCTATATAATAAACTTGCTATAAGGAAATGAAGTTCTTCCGGGGCTGTGCCTGAACTGCATGTAACAATGCTAATGACTTCTGCTGAACAGCGGAGTGATTGGCATTTTTTTAGGATTTATTTGCTCAAATAGGAGGCTGGGTCAAAAGTCTTCAGCTTCGAGAAATAAAACGAACTATCCGAAAAAGCCGCTCAATATTTCTGGATAGTTCGGATTATTTTCGAAAAAGCTGCTTTTGACCTGCCTTTTATTCGTATTTGAGACCGGCTCATTCATTTAAATGGATGAATGGGTCGGCCTCTTATTTTTTTATCACGAGGGAGTTATGTCATGAGAAAGTATATTTTTATAAGCTGTGGAGCTTTTTTGGGGGCAATTTTGAGATATTTGATCGAACAGGTTGATGTTCCAAATTATCTTGCGTATATTCCTTTAAATACCTTAGTGATCAACATCAGCGGCAGTTTTTTATTAGCGTTCATCGCCACCATTTGTTTAAAGGTTTGGACCATAGATTCTGACATTCGCTTAGGAATTACAGCGGGTCTCATCGGCGCGTATACTACTTTTTCTACTTTTTGCAAGGAAACAGGCCTCTTTCTGCTGAATCATGATTATTATCTTGCGGGGGTATATATTTTTTTATCAGTATTTTTAGGGCTAGGGACGGCTTTTTTAGGTGTCGCTGCTGCTCGAAAAATTGAACGTTTGCTGGAACATAGAAAATTAAAGTAGCTTGCCGGCAATCACACATTATGAAAAAAAGAAAGTGATGGTGAATAAACACGATGGACTTATTGTTAGTAGGTATCGGCGGTATCTTTGGCGGATTAAGCAGATATCAGCTGGGCAAGCTTGTTTCTGCAAAAGTAAACACTTCATTTCCGGTCGCAACCTTTATCATTAATCTTACAGGCGCTTTTCTTTTGGGAATTGTCACAAACCTTTATTCTGGACAAATGATTTATCTTTTTTTAGGAGATGGTTTTTTGGGAACATACACTACTTTTTCAACTTTTATGTATGAAAATGTTAGTTTGATTAAGGGGCATGAATCTTTAAATGCAGTAGTTTATATTATCAGTTCACTCATACTGGGAATTGCCGGGTTTTTGATCGGATATATCATTTGCGGCTTTTTACTGCCCAGATAGTCATTGAAGAGTATGTCAACGGGCAGCCCTGAGAAGGGAAAAGAAAAATTATGGCAAATTTATCAATGGATCAAAGAAGAAGCTGCCACTGGCGGAAGAAAAATTGCCTATGGGATGCCGACTTTTTATCAAAATGAAAACTTGATCCATTTTGATAATGTGAAAAACCATATCGAATTTTATCCGACACCTTCTGCTATCCAGAAATTTTCGAAAGTGACAAAAGATTATAAAACGAGTAAAGGCGCAATTCAATTTCCGGCTGACAGGAAATTGCCGGAGGAATTGCATAGAAAAATCATTGCTTTTCGAGCCGAAAAAGATGGAAACAAATAAACTATAAAAAATGTTCCGGAAGATAAAAACAGCTCTACTGGCTAAAGTCTGCTGATTTTCCGGAACTCTTTTTTTGATCTATGAGCAAAAATCTTTAGAAATTTCGCTAACCATTTTTTATTTTTCTCCTTGCTGGACTTCCGTAACTTTATTCCCTGCATGAGTGTAAGTAAATCCGCATTGCGGTCTTAAACCAAATTTCCGGAGCGTTCATCGTCAAACTCCAAAATAATCTATTTAATTGACGGATCGGTCTCAAATGAAAATGAACGTTGGGTCAAAAAACAACTTTTCGAAAATAATCCAAACTATCCAGAAAATGCGGACAGCTATTTTAGAATAGTTCTATCTTTTTCTTGAAGCTGGATCTCTTTGATCCAGCCGTTTTGTTTTACTTTAAACTAAAAAACAATTCAATTTAAGTTTTTTCATCTTTGCTTTTACTTTCTCTTGTTCGAGCTGATTGTATAGCTTTATAAAGCGCAGTCAAATTATTACAACTAGGAAAATCATCTACGAGGATCACATGCCCCTGTTTTACTTTAATACTTGGAACATTCGTAATGATCAAATCAAATTTTAAAGGAGTTTTTTGCTTTAAAAACTTGGCATAGGTAGTTACTTCAATGTTAAGTGATTTATTTTCGTGACCATTAAAAAAATTATCAAAAAAAGTGGCCAAATAGTTTGCATGGATCATACCAAAATCACTGATAATGATCGCTTTTTTTATTTTTCCAGAGCATCTTGAAAGCTCGGGATGAATCAAACACATCAGATAGAGTATGGACGAAAACATCACATTTAAATCAAAAGAGATGTCTTTTTCTAAGATAGTCAGCTGCTCTTGCAGAAGACCATAGACATAAGGGTTTGTTTTTTTAAAACTCATGGCAAAATAGTCGATTCGGTTATACAAAATGGAATTCTTGAAAGGATAAACCTTGCAGCTAAAGTATAATTTAAAAAAAGCCTGTTGAAACTGCTGCTTTTTTTCTAAGGTCGTGCTGATTTCCAAAGCGGAAATGATTTGATCATAGAATAGAGAGGTTGCCTGCTGCAACATTTTTTTTTCAGCTTCAGAATCCCAGCCACTGATTCGTTTTAAAAGAGAGTGATGGATCGCTGCTATATTCCGGCTGTTCAATGTTGGAAATTTCTGACGAATAGATCGAGAGTATTGACTCTTAAAATCTATGAGTGTACTAATTGGATCATTTAAATAAAACCCCTGATTTTCTCTGATCAAAGAAACTAAATATTGAATGGTCATAAAACTATGTTGAAACTCATTCGTCATAGCATCCGCTTTTAACCAATCCTCATTAACAAGGGCTTCAATAATGGACAGATCAAGTTTATGGGGGAGCTTATGTAAATCAGAACCATATAATTCAATAAAAAAAATAGTAAAAAAATTTCGAACATAGTATTCATTAGTGGATTCGATATAATAATTGTTTTTACTATAGTGAATTTTTATTCCTATTTTTTCTAGAACAGTATTTGTCTTTTTTTGTAATCTGTACAAACTGGAAGCACTAGAATAAAGGCGTTCTGTATAAAAATCAATAGGCTGGTAAGGATAGAGGAATAACATTTCCAGCCATCTTAGGGAAAGGGTTTCAGTGAAAATATCATGAAAAATCATTCCCAAACTGGAGATGTTTTTATTTGAGATTTTTATTCCTAATTTTTTGGAGGTGCGGATACCTAGCAAGGTCCCCCATTTTTCCTTTAAAATCATTAAATCATCATTCACTGTTCTTTCGTTTGCATGGATCAGCTCCGCTAATTTTTTCATTGTGATCCAATCTGCATCAAAAATCAGTATTTCTACTATTTTAATGATTCTTTGAGATGAAGAATCGATAAGTGTTCGCATAATTATTTTGACCTCCAATTGAATGATTGATTTCTAACTAAAGACTTATAAATGAGCCAATAAATAGAAACATAAATTGGAAGAGTTAATTTGCCCCATTATAAACTACCTTTAGTAAATAAGCAAAA
>JAATEZ010000225.1 GCA_015655485.1 Lactobacillales bacterium
ATTTTTATTTTTTAAAAATAGTCTGCTTCATGAGGCAGACTTTTCGGCCATAACTCACGAGCTGATTCGCGATAGAAAGCATCGCTAGAATTCCTCATTTGTTATGGCTCAAAGTCTAAGAGGCCTCATTCAGCTTTTTTATTGATCGACGAAGTTTACGCAGACGCATTCGGGAGCAAAAATGTCTTTTTCGATCAAAGTCAAAAGACCGGTTCCGGAATCGCGTGAATAAAGAGTCAAATTATCGGTGTTCTGGTTAGCGGCAACCACGAAATTTTCTGTAGGGTCTATTGCGAAATCGCGAGGGAAATCACCTTCCGTTGAGATATATTGAATATTTTGTGCCGCTGAGCCATCCTCTGAAAGTTTAAAAACAGCAATGGAATTATGACCGCGATTAGATAAATAAAGAAATTTTCCATCTTTGGAGATTCTGATAGCCGCGCCGCCGTTATGCCCGGTATGATCATCCGGAATGGTAGGCAAGATATTGATTGTTGTAAACTTTCCGGTTTTTGCTTCATAGTTTAAAATCTGGAGAGTACTATTTAGTTCTCCAAATAAATAAGCTATTTTTCCATTTGGATGAAAAACAATGTGGCGGGGACCAGTTCCTGGAGCGGCTTTAAAACGGGCTGCCTCAGAGATTTTTCCAGTGTTTCGCACATCATAAGTGTAGACTTCATCCGTACCTAAATCACAAACGACCAGTCTAGCGTCGGGAGTTAAATTTGTGAAATGGACATGCGGACTTTTTTGATTTTCATCAGGACCGCTTCCTTTATGACGAACGGAATCTGTTTCTTTTAATCCACCGTTTTCCTCTATCCGATAAACATTGATTTCTCCTTTATGATAGTTGGCAGCATATACTAGTTGACGCTCTTCATCCACTGCAACATAACAAGGAGGAGCTCCCTCTGCCATAACGCGATTGATCGAATTATAGGTACCGCCTTCTTTTTCCTGATAGCTGGCTACACCGCCAAAATCATTATCTTTAGAAACCGTATATAAGCGGTGTGTATCAGACAAAGCTAAGTAGGTCGGGTTATCTTCTCCTTGAACTAAGTCAAGATTTAGTAACTGTTTTTTGTGTGTATCTAAAAAAATTTCATAAATTCCTTGGCTGCTTTTTTTAGTATAAGTGCCAAGAATGATTTTCTCTAACATTTATTTCATCCCTTCTTATTCTAATATATAAAAAGTATAGCATAAACTTCGCTTTTGTCTCTTGTAATTTCCCTAATTTTTTTTTGGTGAAAAGTTATCTCTAAAAAAACAAATATTTTCTAAAATTTAGAACAAAAATGAGAGAGTAAAAATAAGAGTATGATACAATAGAAGTTAGAAATATACAAGGAGCGGGCTTAAAAATGAAAAAAGCAATTGTTACTGATATTGGAGCACAAGCGATCGATACAAAAGAACCGATTTTAATTCTTTTTGGAGAGACAGCCACGCAAGCGTTAAGGCAAGTTTCTATTATTCAAAAAATCTCTGAAGAAGGAGACTGGCAAGCTCATAAAGGAGCAGAGATCTCCTTGGATGATCAGGTTTATACTGTGACCAGAGCCGGAAGACTTGCTCAAAAAAATCTAAAGGAACTGGGACATGTGGCGATCGTTTTTCAGGCAGTTCCGCATGAAGATGCGATGGAGAATGCGTTATATGTGACTCCGTATGATCTCCCTGTAATAAAAAAGGGAACCGAGATCATTTATAGATAAAAAATAAAGTGGGTGTGTGTATGAAAAACGAAGAGGATCACAAAAAAAAATTTTCTTGGTTTTGGCGTTGGTTTTTAAACAACAAAGCAGTCGCAGCTTTGCTGATCATTCTATTGATTCTGCTGATCATTTTTTTGTTTACCAAAGTATCCTATCTTTTTGAACCAGTGTGGCAGTTTCTTGGGATTGTGGGTCTGCCAGTTATTTTAGCAGGAATCCTTTACTATATATTGAATCCAGTAGTGGATTGGTTAGAACGGAAAAAAATTCCTCGAGTCTGGAGCATTATCGGACTATTTATTGTGGTGATTGGGCTGATCGTTTGGGGGATCGTGATTTTAGTTCCGATGATCCAGTCTCAAACTTTAAGTTTTGCGAAAAACTGGCCGCACTATTGGGCGATACTGACAGATAAAGTCAACGAATTTTTAAGTAGCCCATTGTTTGAACAATTCCGCAAACCAATCGACGAGGCTAGTAATGAACTTTTTCAATCGATAACGAACATTATCAAAAATGTTTCTACGAATACTTTCCAGGGTTTGGGAAATGTGGTCGGAGTCGTCGCAAATGTTTTTATTGCGATCGTAACGATGCCGTTTGTTTTATTCTTCCTTTTGAAAGACGGGAAAGAGTTGCCCGATTATTTTATCCGATTTTTACCTACAAAAATCAGAAAACCCACGATGAATGTTTTGTCAGATATGAATCGACAGGTTTCCCAGTATGTACGTGGGCAGCTTACCGTTGCGTTTGCTGTTGGTGTGATGTTCATGATTGGTTTTTCTGTTATTGGTTTGGATTACAGTATCACTTTGGGGATCATGGCAGGCTTCTTGAATTTGATCCCTTATCTGGGCTCGTTTATAGCGATGATCCCAGCCCTTATTTTGGGTTTGGTTGCCGGTCCGGCGATGCTGATCAAGATCATCATTGTTTTTGCTATTGAGCAAACGATCGAGGGGCGGGTCGTTTCACCCCTCGTATTGGGGAGCCAACTAGATATTCATCCCATCACGATCATTTTTGTTTTGTTGACTGCCGGGAAAATATTTGGGATCGTTGGAGTTATTTTGGGTATTCCCGGATATGCCGCGATCAAAGTCTTAGTGACTCATGTCTTTAATTGGTATCGAACGGTATCCGGATTGTTTGAAGAAGAGGAAAATGAATCAGAAATTGCAGAAAAACCAGCAACAGAAGATTAATGTTGTTGGTTTTTTTATAAATCAGAAGTTTTTCCCTAGCTCTTGCGCTTGTTTTGCTGCAGCATCAAGAATTTCATCACTTTTTTCGGGAGCGTAATCGATTCCTTCAATAAATAGCTGGCTAACATCGTTTATTCCAATGAAGTTGAAGATCCCTTTTAGATAGCTGGAAGAAGGATCCGTTCCATTATAAGTTCCGCCATTTGATTGAATATGTAAAGCTTTTTTTCCTTCTATCAAGCCAATCGGGCCATTTTCTGTATACTTGAATGATTTGCCGGCAACATTGATCGTATCTATCCAGGCCTTCAAACGTGTGGGAATATTCAAGTTCCATAAGGCATTTGCGACAACCACTTTATCTGCTGCTAAAAACTGTTCTGTCAGTTCATTAAATCGTGCGATTTTCTTTTGCTGTTCTTCACTCAAGCTTGCATAGTCGCTGCCTGTTTGCAGACTTTTCCATCCAGTTAGAATATCTTTATCTATTTCAGGAACAAAACTATTGTAAAGATCTAAAACTTCAAGTGTATCACCCGAATGGTTTTCTTTATATGAGTCTAAAAAAGTATCTAATATTTTTACAGTACGAGAAGCATTCTCATCTAGAGGATGAGCTTTTATGATTAAAACGGTTGACATATTTAATTCCTCACAATCTATTTTTTAGTTGTTACATAAGCAACAAATATATCTTACAAAAAATAAGAGAAAAAAAGCAAATAATTTGCTTGTGCAATGGTCAATGTTTGTGAAAAGTTGAATCATTTTATTTTTAAAGTAATTCTCGTAAAAAAGTATCTACAGAATAGTAAAATTGTTTCTGACCGATTTTTTCAGTTAAGCCTACCCGTTTAAAACTTTCTAATACAGCGGTATTCATTGACGTGAAAACAATTTACCGATTATTTTCTGTTTGATTCTGATAAAAATCCAGTAACATTTTTACACTGGTCAAATCAATATTGGGAACACCGCGCATGGAAAGGACAAGGTTGTTCTTTGTCCCATCTTGTGTCAATTTTTCTTTTACAGCTTCAACGTTCATAAAGAAAAGAGGACCGGTCAAGTAAATTACGGACCAGCTGTCAGCCAGGGCAGACACAGGCTTGCCAATTTTTTCCGGATGTACGTCAACGATGCTGATCTCAACGGCTGCACTTTTGGCAATAAAAAAAATCAGGCCGACTGCAATACCAATCAAAATAGCCGTACTAAGATCTAAAATAACAGTTGCTGCCATTGTGATCAAAAATTTGGTGATGCCGCTAGTTAGTTTGAGTGAAAACAAAGAACGGATCTCTGACCAATCATTCATCCGAAAGGCAGTAACCATCAAGACCCCGGCCAAGGCACTAAGCGGGATCCGAGACATAAGCGGGGCCAAAAGGAACATGGAAAGTAGTAACACAATGGCATGTATAATGCCGGTCAATCTGGTTTGAGCTCCTGATTTGATAGCGACACTTGTCCTGGCAATGGCCGCTGTCGCCGGAATGCCTCCGAAAAAAGGTAAAATCAAGTTGCCGATCCCTTGAGCGACTAGTTCTTGATTGCTGTCTAAAGATTTATTTGTCATTCGGCTTGCCGAAGCGCCGCAAAGGAGGCTTTCGATCATTCCGAGAATGGCGATACTGAAAGCGGGAGCAAATAATTCTTTTATATTTTGGAAACTGATCTCAGTCAGATGCAACCGTTCTTTAGGAAATAAAGTGGTTGGAATGGCACCAACAGTAGGAACTTTTATTTTAAAGTTGATCGTAATCATTGTAGCGATCAAAATTCCTATTAAAGAAGCAGGAATAAACGTATTCCATTTTTTAGGGAAAAATGCCATCAATAAAATGATTGAGATCCCTATGATCATTGCACTGGAATTTGGAGCAAAACCTAGTTTTTGATAACTTGTAAATTTTTCAATGATCGATCGGCCTTCTGAAGAAACACCGAAAAAATTATCAACTTGACCTAAAGCGATAATAATAGCGATCCCTGAAGTAAAACCAATAATAACTGAGCCTGGAATTAAGCTGGTCAATTTTCCCAAATTAAAAATACCGGCCAAAATCAATAATATTCCAGCTAGAAAAGTAGCAATAAAAACACCAGTCATTTGCTTTGTCGCGATGATCGAAATCAGAATGGCGGCCATAGCTCCAGTTGGCCCTGATATCTGATAAAAACCACCAGAGAAAAAACTAATAATAAATCCTGCAATAACAGCCGTGATCAAACCGGATGAGGCTGTGGCTCCGCTGGATACTCCAAAAGCCAGAGCCAGCGGAAGCGCTACTGCAGCGACGGTGATCCCTGCCAATAAATCTTTAAAAAATTTTTGTTGATCATAATTCTTAAATTCTTGTTGGATCATAAAGATAAATGAATCCTTCATTAAAACACACCTTTCAAATTTCAACTCGTTTATTCAGCATAGCATAAATAACCAGAAAATTCTCAAAAAATAATGAAAAATTTCTGAAAATAGGCACATAAAAATCGGTCTTAGGTCAAATTGTCTTTTTGCAGCAAACCCGCTAAAATAAAGTTAAAAAGTGACAGAAGGAGTGAAATTATGCAATTTTTGATCGTAGAAGATGATCGTTTTTTAGCCTTGGAGATTCAGCGGCTTTGTGAAAAATGGGGTTTTGTTACTGTTTGTGCTCAAAATTTTCAGGATTTATTAATCGATTTTGATAGAGTAAAACCTGATTTGATTCTAATGGATATCAATTTGCCC
>JAATEZ010000390.1 GCA_015655485.1 Lactobacillales bacterium
AAGAAAAGATGTTTTTGGATTTAAAAAAAGTGAAACAATCCAATGATTTAGCATCCAATACTGCAAGAGAAGTATTCGAAAATCATAAAAAATGGTTGAATTATACATGGTCCGGCTATTCAGCAGAAGCTCACAGGGGAATAGCCGAGCTTTATGTGACAGACCCGCGTTTTACTGAGTACTATGACCATGGGAAATACAACCTTGGTGAAGGAACCGCTGAACTATTGCATGAGATTATTGTCAAATACGCTTGATTTCATAACCGTACGGCAGCATCCATCAGACAATCTAGGGCATCCACCAAAATAGCAACTTTTTAGTGGATGCCCTTATTCCCTGTTATTGAAAAATGCGAGCGATGGGAGTCGAACCCACACGAGATTATTTCTCACCAGCCCCTCAAGCTGACGCGTCTGCCATTCCGCCACGCTCGCGCAGCATAAATATTTTACCCCAAAATTTATAAAAATGTCAAACCAATTTTAAAGAGGCTTCACTAAAAAATAATCCTACTAACTATTATTATGAGAAAAAACAAGTGACGGTCCAAAAAATATTTTCTCTGAACGCCACTTGTTTTGATGAATGGACAGTTGAAATGAATAGCTCAAAAACCTCTGCCGCCGCCGCCGAATGAGCCGCCGCCGCTGGAAGAATGAGTACTGCTGCCTCCTCCTCCTCCTCCGGTATTCTGTGGCCGTGGAATTCTTCTTGTTGTAACGAAAGAGTTTGTCAGTGTATCTTCTCGTTCACTTAATTTTAAACTTCCTTTTTCGCGAAATGGATATTTATAAGTTCCTAG
The DNA here is from genome assembly GCA_015655485.1 of Lactobacillales bacterium. Taxonomy (GTDB): domain Bacteria; phylum Bacillota; class Bacilli; order Lactobacillales; family Vagococcaceae; genus JAATEZ01. Next base: position 806 of record JAATEZ010000390.1, read on the forward strand.
TTTTAGTTGATAACGTCCGACAACAAGAACCAAGAAGAGCGCACTGACGAGCGAAGCCATCACAAGAGCGATGGCGATCTCAAATGGCTTGAGTTGCCTGATCCGAGTGATTTTACCAGTAGCTTCGTCTCGCAAGTAGGCGTCTTTTGGCAGCCCTTCACTATAGATTTTTTTGACATCACCGATAAAAGTATCTGCCGCGCTGTAATAGTCGCCTGACTTTGCGTAAGTAGTGATATCATCCAGGATAGAATCAATGCGCTTATCACTAAAGTAATAGCGCATGTCTCCGGTTGTCGACAGCTGCAGTTCGCGATTATCCATATCGATCAAAAACAGGATGGAGTGTTTATTGTCATTTTTGCCATAGCCGAGTTTCAAATTGAAGGTATCGGCATAGTCCTGCGCCGTTTTTCCTTGAGCATCATTTGTTGTCACCACAAAAATTTTTCCGTCAATTTTCTTCTCATCATTTTCGATAGTATTATTGAGGGCAGTCAATTGGGCCTGATCAAATAGTGAAGCATCATCATAGACTTGACTGGTGGCCGCCGCCGCAGTTTCTGTTTTGAGTGTAATCATCCAGAAACCGATCAGAAAAATGCCAAAAAACCAGCAAAATTTATGCCTGCTCATAAAAAGTACCCCCCAGCTAAGAGCCCTAATAATAGGACAGTGAATAAAGAAGCAGCCGTTAAAGCCAATTTGATTTTATTTAAATGAAGAATTCCGCTGACTTTTCCAGTTTGACCATTCATAGCATAGTAATAGACTTTATCATTTTTTCTTTTGTTGCGATAAGTCAAAAGCCAGACTGGTAATAGAACATAACGATTTTTTTGTTCTTCGATATTGAAGCGATAGTTCTCACTAGTGATCACCGTGAAACCATTTGCCGAATCTTTTAAAAGACTCTTACTGTATTGCTTGAGATCTCCTTCGATATTTTCTTTGAGATTTTCGATTTCGATGTCCCTTTTTTCTGCTTGAAAACCGGAAAGATACTGGCTCCTAAAAGGCACTGCCTTATCTAGCGGGAATGGTTGGACTGCTGTGACCATTTTTTGGGTAATATTTTTAGATAGAGCAGTTTTAATTAAATCTGAAAAATTTAGTTTTCCCTTTCGATGGATCGCAAATTGCTTAGTTTCAGTATATTCGATCTCTCCGATCCGCCAAACTCTTAGGACATTTCCTTTGGCATCCATCTCACCTTCGATTTGAGCATCTACCAGCCAGTAAGGAAAGTAGACGCCGGTCATTTTCTCGATTTGATTTTTGCTGAAGAAATCTTTAGGAATAAACCATTTCTTTTTACTCCAAGCAAGAAACTTATCCACAGCTTTTTCTTTTTCAACCGCGAAAGGCAGAACGGCATCGGGTAAAAAATCTCCTTGGAGCCTGCCGGAGAGAACCACCGGGTTGTGGCAATAATAGCAATAGGTCGCTGCAGTAGTTGCATCTGTCACGATTTGTGCGCCGCAGCTGGGGCACAAAAACACATCCATTTTTGGAGCTGAAGCTTCTTCAGGACGGGAGTCTTGTCCTTCCGCTGTTTTTTCTGATTGCTGCTGATCGCTGATTTGGGGATTTTCTGCCATTTTTTGTTCAAAGGCAGTGACTTCACTCTCGGTAAAGCTGCTAAAGCAATATTCACAATGAAATCGTTGTGTTTTGGGATCAAAAAGCAAAGGTCCGCCGCAATTAGGGCATTTATGTGTTTCTACGTTCATGATTCAAGTTTCCTCCAGTTTTTTTTCAACTAGATAGGCTCGCCTTTAAAAGGTTTGCCGCACTCAGGGCAAAATTTAGGAATTCCATTAGTTAAGTCGACTACTGCTTGACAAGAGCTGCATTTCATTTTGAGATTTGCTGCAGCTTGCGGTTTGGGCGTACCACACTCACTGCAAAATTTTCCGGTATTCTCAGTTTGACATTGAGGACAAACCCAGGTTTCAGCTGCTTTGCCTTTTGACTGACTGGCTTGCTGCTGATTATTTTCTGAGGATTGGGCTAAATAATTGCCAGTATTATTCATCCCGGCACCCATTCCCATGAATCCTGCTATACTGCCTGCATCATTTGAACCGGCGGCTTCCATCCCTCTTGCGACAGAACCTTGAACATATCCTTCTCTAACAGATGGATCGCCCAGCATGGCACCTTTATTGCGCATGTTGATCAGTTCAGTCGAATCATCCGTGTAAGAAATGCTGGCTACGGCCACTGACACGATCTCCATTCCGCGAAGTGTCCGCCATTGTTCATCCAGAACGGTACTCATATATTTACTTAACTCCATGCTTTTTGAAGGTACATAAGAAATTCTTTCGCCGGCAGCGGACATTTGATTGATGGAAGTCTGTAAAGCAGTCAGGAATTCTGCTAAAAACTGTTCGTTGACATCTTCAATATCTACATGATTTTTATCTCTTGGGATCACTTCGCTAAAAAATAAGAGCGGATCTGTTACCCGGATCGAATAATTTCCATGTGCCCGCAAAAATAATTCTGCATTATAGAAATTATCAAAATAGTTTAAAGGAGCCGGTGTACCAAACTTGATCCCTTTTATTTCTTGTAAATTAATATAAAAAACTTTTTGACTTTGTGGAGTAACACCGCCGAATTTAAACCGCTTAAATGATTCGTCCAGGGATTCTTTCAAGCTGCCGTTAAACATAGAGGGAGCTTGTTTATTGTCAACTGTATAATATCCTTCTTCAGCAGTATAATCGATGATTTTACCGCCATCGACTAAGAGCATCATCATGTTCGGATAGACATGGATGATGGACCCGTCAGAAATGTAATCTTGTGTTCCTTTTTTGTTTGAACCGCGGCGATCATTTTTACGAACTGGAGCGCCTTTTGTCATAACCGTTGTTGCGCCCATGTCATCAGGCTCGATCACCTCAAGCCACTGGTCGGAAAGTCCGCCGCCAATAGCGCTTGTTGCTGCTTTTATGATTCCCATCGAATTCACTCCTTGCTTTTTTTGTTAGTTTATTAGCTGATATAAACTCATTTTACCATACCCTAAAAAAAATAAATGGGACTAAAGGATTATTTTTCAGCCCTTTTTCTTTTTTTCTAAGATCGCAATCTTTGTAAGGCCAGAAATGAATGCTCAGAGGTAGCAATTTGCTCATGAATCACGTATAATAATAGCTATGGATTTAAAGGAAAGGGGCAGTGAAATGGCCTATCAGGCATTATATCGAGTGTGGCGTTCTCAGCGTTTTGATACGATCGTAGGACAAAAAGCCATTACTCAAACGCTGAAAAATGCAATTATACAAAAGAAAATTTCTCATGCCTATTTGTTTACTGGTCCTCG
>JAATEZ010000052.1 GCA_015655485.1 Lactobacillales bacterium
TTTATTTTTATAACGAAAATAAAAAGGTCACTATCACGTTGAAAAAAGATTTGAAATGGTCTGATGGAGAAGCATTGACTGCTGATGATGTGATTTTTGCTTATGAAGTTGTTGGGAATAAAGACTATACTGGCGTTCGCTATGATGATCGGCTACAAAATATTGTAGGCATGTCTGAATATCATGCGGGGACAGCAGATTCTATTTCAGGGATCAAAAAAGTAGATGATTTAACTGTGGAAATTTCTTACAAAGAAATGAGCCCTAGTATTGAGTATGGTAGCGGATTGTTGCAGTATGCAATGCCAAAGCATTACTTATCTGATGTTCCAATCGCTGATTTAGTAAAATCAGATAAAATTCGTAAAAATCCTGTAAGCACAGGCCCTTACTATATCAGTAATGTTAAAACTGGTGAGAGTGTTGAATATACTGCCAATAAATATTACTTTAAAGGTGCACCTAAAATGGATAAAATCGTTGTAACTGTTGTTCCGACTGCAACAATTGTGGATGAATTAAAATCAAAAAAATATGATGTTGCTTTGGATATGCCGTCTGACACCTATTCAACCTATAAATCAATTGATGGTTATCAAAATGTGGGAAGACAAGAATTATATTATTCATATATTGGATTTAAGTTTGGCAAGTATGATTCAGCAACAGGGAAAAATGTTGCGGATCCTAATGCGAAAATGAATAATAAAAGTTTACGTCAGGCGATCGCTTATTCGATCGATACGAAACAATTAGGTGAAAAAGTATATGGCGGCTTACGTACAGCAGCCAATTCAGTGATCGTTCCAGGCTTTTCTGATTTATATGACAGTAAACTAAAAGGTTTTACTGCAGATACAGAAAAGTCAAAGAAACTTTTGGACAAAGCTGGATATAAAGATACAGATGGAGACGGATTCCGTGAAGATCCCGATGGCAAAGCATTAACGATCAATCTTGCGGCAATGTCTGGGACTGAGAGTGCTCAGACGGTGGCTGATTACTTTAAACAATGTATGGAAGATATTGGTTTGAAGGTGGAATTTACGACAGGACGTTTGATGGAGTTGAATTCTTTCTATGACAAAATTCAAGGCGATTCAGATGACATTGATATGTATGCAGCGGCTTGGAGTGTTGGAACGGATCCAAACCCTTCCGAATCATTTAGTCGGACAGCACAATATAATATGATGCGTTTTACTTCTGATAAAATGGATACGCTGTTGAGCAATATTTCTTCAGATAAAGCTTTTGATGAAGAATATAGTGTTAAAGCTTATAAAGAATTCCAAGAATATGTTCATGATGAAGTACCTGTTATTCCATTAAATTATAACTATCGTATTTCAGTTGTAAACGATCGAGTAAAAGATTATAACTATTCTTACTATACTTCAAAAGATGTTCCAAATAATTGGTTTTCAGTATCGGTTACTTCTAAAAATCGTAAGTAAGCTGTTCTGTCACTAAAACATTAAAATAAATACGAAAATAATAGGACAGTCCCTGAAATCAACTGGGGCTGTCCTATTATTTTTCTCTATTAAAATTTGATAAAGGATCTAAAAAACAGATAACTGTGTGTTTTTGTTTAGTTCGTTGAGTCCAGACTCTTCAGCAAGAGCGAAAGAATTCACGATAAAAACCATCGCTAAAATTTTTCTTTTATTCTTGCTTTAAGCCAAACACACCTCATTCAGCTTTTCTTATTATTGTATGATTTGTAAGTCTTTTGAAAAATGGTTTAGATTTTCAACACCGGTTTTGGTAGCAATGACCAGGTCTTCAATCCGAACACCAACCTTTTCTTGCGGGTAGTAAATTCCCGGCTCAATTGAAAAAACCATGCCTGGTTCAACGAGTGAAGTGTTGGTTGCAGAGACATCTCCTGTTTCATGGCATTCGATCCCGATAAAATGGCCGGTTCGATGCAGAAAATAGTCGCCATATCCCTTTTCAGTAATGTAATCTCTTGCAGCTGCATCGATTTCGCAGAAACGAACCCCTGGTTTTACTTTTTCGATGGCACGTTTGTTGGCTTCTAAAACAATTTCATAAATTTCTTGCCCTCTAGGAGACACTTTTTTGTAAAAGAAGGTTCTAGTCATATCTGAACAATAGGAATTTTTAACTCCGCCGATATCCAAAGTTACGCTGTCTCCAGGTTTCACAGTCGAATCGTCAGTTATATGATGAGGATCTGCTGTATTGGCTCCATAGGCGATGATCGGTTCAAATGAAAAACCAGAATTGCCCAAATTTTTGTAAATTTTGGCTAATTCAACAGCCATTTCTTTTTCCGATAATCCTTTTGAGATCAATTGGGAGAGTTGCTCCACAGCTTGGTCATTATCTTTACTGACCGAGCGCATCAAATCAAGTTCTTTTGAGTCTTTATGAGCGCGCACAGAGTCAGTGACCGCAGAACCATTGACAAAATTTTCATAAGGAATAGTCTCCATAAGGCGTAGTAAAAAATGAGCAGGCCAATTTTTATCTACACCGATTTTTTGATCTTTATCGACATATTGTTCCACGATTTTTATAGGATCATCGACATCATCATAATAAATCAAATCAACACCAAGATTTTCTTCAATAGGGAATAATTTGCTGATCACCATTTTTTTTGTGCCGTAAGTTGATATCACTAGAGCCAATAGCCGTTCGCCAGGAAGTATCCAGTGATTGGTCAAATAAAAAATGGTAGCAGGATCGGTGATGATTAATTGCGGGATTTTGCTTTTTTTCATTTCTTCTAAAACTGCTGTCAATCTTTTTTGTTGCATTTTTTTCACCTCATATTTTTTAACTGGAGCAGAGCGAGCCTTTGGATCGATCCGAACAAGCACAGTGTTTTGACAGTTCTCTCCAATTGCTCTACCTTATCATACTCTAAAATAATAGTAGCGCAAAATAAACGGTTTATCCACGAATTTTTAGAGAAATTCGTGATTAAAAAAATTTTCCTGAAAATAAAGGGATAAGACTCTAAAATTCTGCTAACATTTAGCAGATTCAAAGGAAAAAGATTTTAAATAAGGAGAAAAAACAGTATAATGAAGAAGTGTGTTAAGATACACAAGAAAGGAATGTGGGAGAATGGAAAATGAATTTCTTCTAGAATTAAAGCAAAATTATGGGATCGTTTTTCGCAATTTGAGCTTATTGGAACAAGCATTTACCCATTCATCCTATGTGAATGAGCATCGCTATTTACGGCTGGCAGATAATGAACGTTTAGAATTTTTAGGAGATGCTGTACTAGAATTAGTAGTTTCCGAATATTTATATCGACAATTTCCTGATCAGCCAGAAGGCAGGCTGACTAAGTTAAGAGCTGCAGCAGTTTGTGAAGAGAGTTTATCTAAACGAGCCAAGGAATGTCATTTTGATTTATATATTCGTTTAGGTAAAGGGGAAGAAAATTCAAATGGGCGTGAACGTCCGGCACTTTTGTGTGATTTATTTGAATCTTTTTTAGGAGCCCTTTACTTAGACCAGGGAATCAAACCAGTAGTTGCTTTTCTAAAAGAAGTTTTGATTTCAAAAATTGCGGCTGGTGCTTTTTCACATGAGATGGATCACAAAACACAATTGCAGGAGTTATTACAAAGACGAGGGGATATTTTTATTGATTACAAGTTGATCAAAGAAGAGGGTCCGGCTCATGAAAGAGATTTTTGGGTCGAGGTCTATGCCAATGAGGTATGTATTGGTAAAGGGAGCGGCCGTTCAAAAAAGATCGCTGAGCAGGAAGCTGCAGGAGATGCTCTGGCTCACTTGCGCTAGAATATTTGAGGATCATTGGAAGGAGGACTGTCATTCGTGTATTTGAAAAAAATTGAGCTTGCCGGATTTAAATCTTTTGCAGATCGAACGATCATTGAATTTGATACTGGACTAACAGCAGTGGTCGGACCAAATGGCAGTGGCAAGAGTAATATTACTGAGGCAGTTCGTTGGGTTTTGGGAGAACAATCGGCTAAGAATCTTCGCGGCGGCAAGATGCCTGATGTGATTTTTACCGGATCTGCTACTAGAAAGCCACTGAATATTGCTGAGGTCACGATCGTTTTAGATAATGAAGAGCGGTTTTTGCCTTTAGATTTCAGTGAAATCAGTGTTATGAGGCGCTTATACCGTAATGGAGATAGCGAATATTACATCAATAAGCAAAGCTGCCGTTTGAAAGACATTGTCGATTTATTTATGGACTCTGGCCTAGGCAAAGAATCCTTTTCCATTATTTCACAAGGCAAGGTTGAAGCTATTTTTAATAGCAAGCCGGAAGACCGCCGCGGGATCTTTGAAGAAGCGGCGGGAGTCTTAAAATATAAACAGCGAAAGAAAAAAGCGGAGCAGAAGCTTTTCGAGACAGAAGATAATTTGAGTCGAGTTCAAGACATCATCTATGAGCTGGAAAGCCAGTTGGAACCATTACAAGAGCAAAGTCAGACGGCTCAGAAATATTTGGATTTGAAGGAAAAATATACGCAGATCGATGTTGGGGTGACTGTAGCGAAAATTGAGCAGATGAAGGCCCAATGGGAAGAAAAGTCGCACCGGGTGGAGCAGTTGGAAACGGAGAGCTTGGCCATCCAAATAAAGATCCAACAGCATGAAGTGCAGCTGGGCACGTTAAGAGAAGAGCGCAGCCGCTTAGATCAAACAATCGATAAGCAGCAGAAGCAATTGTTATTAGTGACAGAAGCCTATGAACAGGCAGAAGGCAAAAAAAATGTCCTGATCGAACGAACGAAAAATACGGACAATCATTTCGCTGAATATCAGCAAACTTTGACTCAACTACGAGAAAAAGTGGATCAGCTTCAGGAAGAATCGGCTTTATTTGCTAAACAGTTAATAACAAAGCGAGCAGAAAAAAATCAGGAAAAAACCGATTTGGACTGCTTGATGAAAGAACTGGCCAAGTATAATCTGTCAGCGAAAGAACGATTGGCTGAATTACGGAGCCAGTATGTCGAGGTCATGCAGGAACAGGCTAATACAAGTAATGACATGAAGCATTTAGAAAAGCAGTATCAGCAAGAATCAGGTAAAAATCAGCAGCTGATGGAGAAACATGAGTCACTCTTGAGGCGACAAAGTAAACTTGCTGAGAAAAAAAAGATTGTGAATGAGTCCCTAGAAGCTCAAGTTTTAAAATTAAAAAAGCTGCAGACAGAGTATCTTTTACAGCAAGAAACGATAAAGACTACAAGGATGCATGCTGAAAAAACTGAAAAACAGGTCTATGAAGCGATGGGCTTAGTCCAACAGGCAAAAGCCCGTCAAAAGAGTTTGCAGGAGCTGCAAGAAAATTATACAGGATTTTACCAGGGAGTTCGTGCTGTTTTACAAGCAAAGCAGCAGCTTAGCGGGATCGTTGGAGCGGTAGCGGAGTTGCTGCAAGTTCCCAAAGTTTATGCAGTGGCGATCGAAACAGCTTTAGGAGCCTCCGCTCAATCCATCATTGTTGAAAATGAGCAGGATGGGCGTTTAGCAATCACTTATTTAAAAAAACAGCGTTTGGGACGAGCCACTTTTTTGCCTTTGTCAACCATCAAACCTAGAAAACTTGCTAATGAATTGCGTGAATCATTAGCCCAGGTTTCTGGATTTTTGGGAGTTGCCAGTGAACTGGTCGGCTCTTCTCAGCGGATCCAACCGATCCTAGATAATTTGCTGGGAATGACTCTGATCGCTAAAAATTTGGAAAGCGCTAATCAGATCGCTAAAGCCGTTCATTATAAACATCGTGTGGTATCTTTAGAAGGCGATGTTATGAATCCCGGAGGTTCAATGACTGGGGGAGCAACGAAACGCGGGAACCAGGGAAATCTATTTGCACAAGCCAATGAACTGGAAGAATTGACTCAGACGATTCAAAAAATGGATCAGGAATTAAAAAATAAAGAATTGGAATTGCGCCAATTAAAGCGGCAAATCAGTGAGTTAGAAGAAGAAAATACCGAATTGCGCAATCAGGGTGAAGCCGCCAGACTTCAAGAACAGGAATGGCAAAATCAAGTTGATAATCTGATCAATGAAGAAAAACAAGTGCAAAAAGAACAGAATGCTTTTGCTTACGAATCACGCGAGCTGCAACAATTCATAAATGAATATGAAACAGAAAAAAAAAGATTGCAAATTGATTATGAGAACAAGGTCAAAGAGCGGACTCATTTAGATGAGGAAATGGCCCAAACGGATGAAGCAGAAGCAAAAAATGAAGCAAAAAAAATAAAACTCCAAGAGCAGGTAAACCAAAAACAGGCGGCTTTAGCAGTTTTGGAGGAGCAGATCCATCATTTAGCAGAGCAGTCAGAGGAAAAGTCAGCACAGCTGCAGTCCGAAATACAACAAATCGCAAATTTGGAAAAACAGCTGCTCTTGCTGACAAGTGATTCTTCTCAACACGCGGAGACTCAAGAGTCGATACGGTTGAAAATGGAAGAGTTGGCGGCCAATAAAGAAAAAACACAATTGGAGCTCGATCAAAATAAAGACGATCGAGACCGTCTGCATCAGCAAATCGCTGAATTTGATGAATCAGTGGCAAAGGAACATCAGGAGCAAA
>JAATEZ010000044.1 GCA_015655485.1 Lactobacillales bacterium
CCTGTGTCGCTCGGTTGAAGCCTAAAAATGTATAGCCGGATCGTCCTCCTACTGTCGCCTGTACTCCGCCTGTTGTGGGATCCAGAGCGACCGAAGCGCTTTGGACCTCTGTCCCATCACTGGCATTTGCAGGGAACAGTGAACTATTGGCAAATGAGGTCTCCATTGCCTGCTGATAGTTTTGATCTAATGCCGTATAAATTTTATACCCCTTATTCAGTATATCGTCATTACTGATGCCATATTTTTCTTTTGCCTCCATAATGACCGCATCAAAATAATAGGGATAACGATAGTCTGAAGCAGATTCTTGGTAGTCGTCTGTCACCACTAATTGTTCCGCTTTGGCCTGATCCGCTTCTGTTTGAGTCAGTTTATCATTATCGACCATTAAGCCCAAAACTGTATTGCGCCGAGCGACTGCGTTATCATAATGGTCTTTAGGGTTATAAATACTTGGGCCTTTCAGCATACCGGCTAAAGTTGCTGCTTCACTGACATCCAGTTCCGAAGCATTCTTGCCAAAATAACGGTGGGAGGCATCTTCTACGCCCCAGACACCATTGCCAAAATAGGCGCTGTTTAGATACATAGCCAAAATTTCATCTTTAGTATATGTTTTCTCGATCTCAATGGCTAAAAAAAGTTCCTTTGCCTTACGATCAATTGTCTGATCCAAGGATAGATAGGCATTTTTAGCCAACTGCTGCGTGATCGTGCTGCCGCCGCCGCCGGATGTATTACGGTTGATCAGCAAGCGTACAAATGCACGGCCGATCCCTTGAATATCAAATCCATTATGCTCATAGAAGCGTTTATCTTCCGTTGAAATGACCGCATTCTGAATATTTACAGAAATCTGGCTCAGTTCAACAAAAGTTCCCTTTTGACCATGCAGTTTTCCTGCTTCATCTCCATCTTTATCATAAATCACTGTAGTTTGAGATAAACCATCTTTTAAAGTCTCTACATTGGCACTCTTAGCTAGGTAAAATAAATAGACAGAAGTAACCAGGACCGCGATCAAGCCTATCAAAAGAATAATTTTATTGATTTGATATTTTTTCCAGATCCGTTTACGAAATCGATGAAATCTCAACAAATATGGCTTGATCCATAGCCAAATTTGTTGTAAATACTTTCCAATTTGCGCTAAAATTGCTTTTAAATTCATAGGTACTCCTTTTTTTAAAATTAAGTTCCTTACTATCATACAGATATCTTGACCGACATCAAACTTGAACCAGGGTGATTTTCTAAATAGTATTTTTCTGCCGCTTTGTCTCGAGCGCCACACGGGCCAAAAAAGCTTTTCTTTGTCCAGCTTTTTTTAGCCGGCTCTCTTCGAGCAAATGCTTGAGAACTATTCGCGATGAAAATTCCTCGCTTGTTTTTTTCTGCCGCTTTGCCTCGAGCGCCGCACGGGCCAAAAAAGCTTTTCTTTATTGTAGCATAAGTTGGTATCTGGTCACTCGGACTGGAGGCTGACGTTTTACTTGAGGATCATCTAATATCTATAGGATACCATGAAATGAATGGAGTTTTGTGATACAATTCTTAAGAAATAGTCAAATTTTTTGAAAGGAGAAAACAGGGCTATGCATTATTCTATCAAACTACCAGCAGATTTTCCTGAAATGGATATTCGTACTTTGCTTGAAAAAGAATGGCTGGTGCCGCGAAAAGTCCGTCATTTTCTGCGAATACGTAAAAATGTGCTGGTCAATCAAGAACAGCGCCCCTTTCAATCTCTGGTCCATGGGAAAGATTTGATCACTTTGGCTTTTGAAGACTCTGACTATCTCACTCCCAAAATTTGCTTAGGTGAAGCAAAAAAAATTCAGACTTTGTTTGAAGATGAACACTTGATCATCGTAAATAAGCCCGCGGGAATGAAAACACATCCAAATCAGCCCGATGAAGCGGACACCTTGTTAAATCATTTAGCTGCCTACCTAGCGGCTACCGGCCAGTTTCCATATGTCGTTCATCGCTTGGATAAAGAAACAAGCGGAGCCGTTTTATTTGCCAAAAATCCTTTTGCTTTACCTATTTTAGGCCGACTTCTGGAGAAAAGAGCGATCCATCGGACTTATCAGGCAAAAGTAGCCGGTATTATAGCAGAAGATACTTTTACTATTACCAAAAAAATAGGCCGTGACCGTCATGATCGCAGAAAACGTCTAATTGATGAAAAAAATGGTCGGCCGGCGGTTACCCACGTGTTTGTAAAGGAAAGACACGAACAACAATCTGAAACTTGGGTGAATTGCCAATTAGATACTGGCAGGACCCATCAGATCCGCGTTCATCTAGCCGCTATCGGCCATCCTATTCTTGGAGATCCTCTATACCAGACAAAACCAGTAACAGGCCGACTGATGCTTCATGCACTAGAAATCCAGCTAGTTCATCCTTTTTCACAAGAAAAATTGAAAATCAAAGCCGTTCCGGGAATATTTTAAAAAGCCAGTCAAGATCAAAAAAATCTTGACTGGCTTTTTATTTTTAATTATTGTTCAATACTTTCAAAAGAGCGGTTTGTTCCAGATCCGAATAGTTTTTGAAGAAAAAGGCCAACTGTTGAAAAACCAAATGATTTTTCCCGGCAGCATCATTTTCTACTTGTAAAACAAGCAGCGGTTCGTGAAGACTCATTCGTAACAAAAACCAGCCTGAGCCATAGCTTTGCGTGACATTTACTCGCACTCCCTCCTCATTATCCAAGTCGAGCGCCCAACCGGCAGTCTTTGCAACAAAATCTTTCAGTTCATGAATAACATTTTGCCCATATGCCTGATAATCTTCTTTCTGGATTTTAAAACGGACTTCAGTCGCTTCAGCAGGCTGCTTTAAAGATCCGATCAGGTCGCTTAAATCTTTTCCTTCTTTTTTCAGGATAGGCAGGAGCATTAAAATCTTAGCGATCACATAAGCCCCGTCATCTAAAAAATAATTTTCTTTAAAAGCCGCGTGACCGCTGGTTTCAATCGCTAATTCTGTATTGATCCCCTGATCGTTCAATGTGATCGCCTTGTTGATCACATTTCGGTAACCGCATAAATAACGGACTTGACTGCCGCCTAGTTCATTAATGAAAGTTTTCAAGTGACTGGATGTCGGTGAATTAGTCACTATCGTAGTCTGAGGATGTTCCTTCAAAACAATCGCGGCTAAAACAGCGATCAAATTATTTCTATTTAAAACTTCCCCTGTATGATCTACTACCGCGGCACGATCGACATCCGTATCAAAAATAACACCTAAATCTGCGCCGCTTGCTAAAACTGCCTGCCGGATGCTGTCCATCGCTTCTTTGTTATCTGGATTGGGAATATGATTGGGGAATGTTCCGTCCGGTTCAAGAAATTGGCTTCCTTTTGTATCTGCACCCAAATTAGTTAATACTTTCTCAGCAAAAAATCCGCCCGCTCCATTTCCGGCATCCACAATGATATGGAAGCCGGTTAAAGGTTTTTTCTCCTTACTGGAGATTCCCTGACAAATTTTTTGTGTCAGATCCTCAGCATAAAGAGAAATAATATCAGCCTTTGTTCCCATTCCAGCTTGGCGGGGAATAAAATACGTTTCAGTATGATCTAGGATATAAGCGATATCTTCCTTTTCAGCTCCACCAGAGGCAGTGAAAATCTTAATACCATTATACTGATAAGGAAGATGGCTTGCAGTGATCATGATCCCTGCATCACATGCAAAATCGCTGAATTGAGTCGCCATGAACATGGCAGGTGTCGTTGCCAGCCCCATATCGATAACATTCACGCCTTGCGCCAGCAATTCTTTCGCTAAAGATCCCTTCAGTTCATCTCCAGATAAACGGCTGTCCTTGCCGATCGCTATCTTTAAATCGCCCTGATCTCGTTTGGCTTTCAATTGTTTCATTTCGATCAGCCAGTTCACAAGGCCCACACTGATTTTCTTTGCCTCAACCGGAGTTAAATTTGCTTTTTCATTTGTGGTAGTTATCGCTATTCCACGAATGTCTGAACCATTTTGCAAGTGCTTGATATCCTTCATATTCTATTGCCCCCTAATTTTTATTATTTTAAGA
>JAATEZ010000001.1 GCA_015655485.1 Lactobacillales bacterium
TGAGGAGGCGGCCGATCAGGTAGCCGCACCAAATTGTACGTTTATAGTAGAAGCTGGGCGCGGCTATTATTTTACAGATGAAGGAGAAGGTGAAACAGTCGCCGAAGTTGCAGAAAATTCAATTGGTCAAAGAGATCGTTATCGGGCGGTTCACGGCTTTTCGCCGTTAAAAAGCAACTACGATACGACTATGGTGGTTTGCGGACCTGGAATAGCTGAAGATAAACAGATCAAAGGGGCACGATTGATTGATGAGGCACCGACGTTTGCTAAAATTTTAGGCTTGAATAAGTTTCCGCATAATATTGATGGAAAAGTGATCGAAGAGATTTTTAAAAAAAATAAATAAAAATAAGGAGTGGAACGAATGAAGCATTTTACGAAAGAAGAAAAAAGTTGGATTTTTTACGACTGGGCAAATTCAGCCTATTCATTAGTCATTGTAACTGCAATTTTACCAATTTATTTTAAATATGTTGCCGGAAATGCAGGAATCTCCAATTCGAATTCGACGGCATATTGGGGTTATGCGACTTCTTTTGCTACACTTGTGATTTCATTATCCGCACCAATTTTAGGAACCTTGGCAGATTACAAGGGGTTTAAAAAACGATTTTTTAATGTTTTTGCGCTTTCCGGTATCATTATGACCTTTGCTTTAGCCTTTGTTCCAGACAAAAGCTGGATCGCTTTATTAGTCATCTATGTCCTGTCGCATATGGGCTATCAGGGAGCAAATATTTTTTATGATGGTTTTTTGGTCGATGTGACGGAAGATGACCGTATGGATGAGGTTTCTTCCATGGGGTACGGCTTAGGTTATATAGGCAGTGCACTGCTTTTTGTTGCGGTCATGGTTTTGCAAGTAACAGATGGTTTCGGTTTGTTAAGTACTGAGATCGTGACTAAAGTTTGTTTTGTGCTGACGGGTATTTGGTGGTTTATTTTTTCCTATCCCTTTCTAAAAAATGTTCATCAAAGATATGCTATTGCACGTGAGAAACATCCAATCAAAGTGACCATGCAGCGTTTGGGCAAGACAGTCAGAGAAATTTCTAAATATAAAGCCATTGTTTATTTTTTAATTGCTTATTTTTTCTATATTGATGGTGTGGATACGATTTTTTCTATGGCGACTTCTTTCGGGATCGACATGGGAGTCAAATCAGACACCCTGATTATTATATTATTGGCTGTAAATATCGTTGCGTTTCCTTTTACGATCATTTATGGCAAGCTGGCCGGGAAGTTTGGAACGAAACCGATGATTTTAGTCGCTGTCAGTGTATATATCGCTATTTGTATCTATGCCTTGTTCATGGATACGGTCATTGATTTTTGGATCTTAGGTTTTTTGGTCGGAACTTCACAAGGAGGGATCCAAGCTCTGAGCCGTTCATATTTTGCCCGGATCATTCCCAAAGAAAAATCAAATGAATTTTTTGGATTTTATAACATCTTTGGTAAATTTTCAGCGATTTTGGGTCCGCTGATTTTTAGTTTTATGACACAGCTGACCGGAAAATCTCAATATGGCATCGTCAGCTTGATCATTTTATTTATCATAGGAGGAATATTGCTGCTCCGTATGAAAGAAGATAAAGCCCGGTAGCAGATAAATTCTTTTGACAATTTTGAAAGAAAAACAAAATTTTATGAAAATAAAAAAAGATTGACATTTATTTTTTTTATGAGTATACTTATTTCAATTCTTAATTCATAAAGATGGAGTGGTTACGATGAACCAAGTAAATCTAAAGCCTAAACAATTGAATAAGTATTACTTTAGCTATTTTAGATGAGTTTGTAGCCAGTCACATTATGGATACAAACGGTAAACGCAAGTTTGTATCTATAGTGGCTAAGGATCATTAATTTTGACTTCAAGCCCTGTAGATGATGAAATCTATAGTGGCTTTTATTTTTGGGTAAAATTATTTTTACTAAAAGATGTTTGCTGTAGATTGATTCCTATACAGTAAACATCTTTTTGTTTTGAAAAAAAATAAAGGAGTTAAAAAATGGAAAATAAAATCACAGGTACCACAAGATTGACTGCATTATTTGCGACACCGATTCGTCATAGTATTTCACCTTTGATCCATAATGCCAGCTTTCAAAAATTAGGTATCGATGCAGTCTATTTGGCTTTTGAGGTAGGAAAAGATAAGCTGCCAAGGGCTATTGAGTCTATCCGCACCTTGGATATGTTAGGGGCCAATCTATCTATGCCGAATAAACAGTCGGCCATTGAATGGATGGATGAATTGTCTGACGCTTCAAGGCTTATCGGAGCAGTCAACACGATAGTCAATGAAAACGGCAAATTGACTGGACACATTACTGATGGAACGGGTTTTATGCATAATTTGCAAGATAATGGGATCCGGGTGATCGGTCAAAAAATCACGATCATTGGTGCGGGAGGAGCAGCTACAGCGATCATTGTTCAAGCCGCATTGGATGGAGTCAAAGAAATCAGTGTTTTTAATTTGAAAGACGATTTTTATACGATGATTGAAAAAAAATTGCAGGAAATCGAAACACAAACGCATTGTAAAATATCTCTGTATGATTTGGCTGATCAGGAAAAATTGGAATCTGAAATTTCTGACAGTGTACTTTTGGTCAATGCGACCGGCGTCGGAATGAAACCTTTGGAAGGCCAGATCCCAATCAAGAATTTAACAAAGATATTGCGGGCTGACTTAGCTGTGGCAGATGTGATTTATAATCCGCGCGAAACGGAATTATTGAAGCAGGCGCGGCTGATCGGCTGTAAAACAACGAACGGTTTGGGAATGCTTTTATATCAGGGAGCCGCCGCTTTTGAACTATGGACTGGTCAAAAAATGCCGGTCGCAGAAATCAAACCAATTATTTTAGAGGCTTAATAATTAAAAAAATCAAAAAATGAAGAGGAGCAGTTAAAATGATAGTCATCATGAAACCAGGAGCAACAAAGGAACAAGTTAAGGTCATTATTGCAAGAGTTAAAAAAGAAGGTTTGGATGTTCACCTTAGTGAAGGAAAAGAACAAACTATTATTGGTCTGATCGGCGATACCCGAAAAATGGTCGATGTGGCTTTCGACAGCTACGATGGAGTCGAAAATACAGTCCGCATCACGCATACTTATAAATTAACCAGCAGAGATTTTCATCCTGACAATACCGTTGTTGATGTAGATGGTCTTAAAATCGGCGATGGCAGTCTGACCATGATGGCCGGGCCTTGTTCAATAGAAAGTTTAGAGCAAATGCTTGAATGTGCACGTATTGCTAAAGAAGGCGGAGCCAGTGTTCTGCGTGGAGGAGCATTCAAACCAAGAACTTCTCCTTATGCTTTTCAAGGTTTGGAGGAAGAAGGATTGAAATACATTCGCCAGGCGGCAGATAAATACGACATGAAAGTCATTACAGAGGTAATGGATGAAGCAAATCTGGAACTTGTAGCGAAATATACAGATATTTTGCAGATTGGTGCACGCAATATGCAGAATTACAAATTATTACAGGCTGTTGGCAAAACGGGAATGCCAGTCGCATTAAAACGCGGAATTGCCGGAACGATCGATGAATGGTTAAATGCGGCCGAATATATCGCGGCTCAAGGTAATTTCAAAGTAATTTTTGTTGAACGCGGGATCCGTACCTATGAAACAGCCACACGCAATACGTTAGATTTAAGTGCGGTCCCATTGATCAAAAAATTAAGTCATTTTCCAATCATCGTGGATCCAAGCCACGGTGTAGGAATCTGGGATCTGGTACCGCCAATGGCTGTTGCCGGGGTCGCGGCGGGAGCAGACGGTTTGATTGTAGAGATTCATCCCGATCCAGCGAAAGCCTGGTCAGATGGCCCTCAGTGTCTGAATGAAAAAACTTATGCTAAAATGATGAAGCAAGTGCATATCATGGAGAAAGCTATGCAAGAAGTAAAAGCAATAGACTAAAAACAGAGGTGGATCATGAAACTAGAAGTTAACTTACCGCATCATGGTTATATTTTGACGATTGAAGATGGTTTACTGCAGAATATTGGCAGGTGGGTGGAACAACTATGGTCAAAGCAGCAGATCGTGATCATTACAGATACGACAGTTGAAAAACTTTACGGGCAGATGGTAATGACAAGCATCCAAAATGCTGGTTTTAAAGTTAAATTGATTGCAGTTGATCCCGGGGAACCGAGTAAAAGCTTAGCCAATGCAGAGATGCTTTATGAATATTTAGCCCATCGGGGAATGACAAGAAAGGATGGGATCATCGCTTTAGGCGGAGGTGTAGTTGGCGATTTGGCCGGATTTGTCGCTTCGACCTATATGCGCGGTCTGCATTTTTTGCAAGTTCCTACGACTCTTTTAGCACAGGTTGACAGCAGTATTGGCGGTAAAACGGCCGTCAATACTGCCAGCGCCAAAAATTTAGTTGGAACTTTTGCCCAGCCTGATGGAGTCCTGATCGATCCGGAAACCTTAAAAACGCTGGAACCACGACGAGTTCGCGAGGGAATCGCAGAAATTGTTAAATCCGCCGCCATCGCTGATGAGAATTTGTGGAAGCTTTTGGACAGTTTTGCAGATGAAGCAGAACTGATAGAGCATGCGGAGGAGGTCATCACTGCCTGTTGCAAAATCAAACGCAAAGTGGTTGAAGAAGATGAGCTGGATACAGGCAATCGATTGATTCTGAATTTTGGTCACACGATCGGTCATGCAGTAGAACAAAGCCGCGGTTATGGTGTGATCACTCATGGTGAAGCCGTAGCTATCGGTATGGTCCAGATGAATCGGGTCGCAGAAAGCAAAGGAATCACACCCGATGGGTCCACTGCTGCTTTAACTGAAATGTTAGTAAAATTTCATCTGCCAACTGGATTTGAAGACTTTGATCCGGATAAGTTGTATGAAGCTTTATCTCATGATAAAAAAACCAGTGGCCAACAGATCCGGATCATTTTACTAGAAAAAATCGGTCAGGCAAAAATCGTTTCGATGCCAATTGCAAACATGCATGAATACCTAAAAATTCAAAGGAGGAAATAAGATGAGATTTTTTACCGCAGGAGAATCCCATGGACCTGAATTGACCGCGATCGTTGAAGGGTTGCCGGCAGGATTACCATTAACAGCAGAAGATATCAATCATGAATTAGTGCGAAGACAAACGGGATATGGCCGCGGCGGGAGGATGTTGATTGAAAAAGATCAAGTTCGGATCACTTCTGGTGTCCGTCATGGTTTGACACTAGGCTCGCCAGTCACCTTGGTTGTAGAGAATAAAGACTGGAAAAATTGGCAGTCGGTGATGAGTGTTGAATCAGTAGAAGAAAAAGTGAAGCAAAGTCGTCGTGTGGCTAAACCAAGACCGGGTCATGCGGATTTGGTCGGCGGCATTAAATATCAATTTGACGATTTAAGAAATGTTTTAGAACGTTCATCTGCTCGGGAAACCACTATGCGTGTTGCCATTGGCGCAATTGCTAAAAAATTGCTAAAAGAATTAGAAATAGCTGTTGCGGGACATGTCCTGGAAATAGGCGGAGTGCGCGGTACAGTTCCGGATGGATTGACTGTCCAAGAGATCCAGACTCTTTCTGAGGCTTCTTCTGTGCGTTGCATTGATCCGGCTGTTGAAGATGCCATGAAGCTGAAAATTGATGAAGCCAAAAAAAATGGCAATACGATTGGCGGTGTCGTTGAAGTTGTTATTGGGGATGTTCCTGCTGGATTAGGCAGTTATGTCCAATGGGATCGTAA
>JAATEZ010000234.1 GCA_015655485.1 Lactobacillales bacterium
AAAAGATTGAATAAAAATCCTGATGAGACTGCGGTAGCTATCCTCCAGTTCCTCTTTAGGAACTAAAAAAACTTTGATCGCGGCAGCAGTTGCCGGCCCGACACCGGCAAAGATTAATCCAACGAGAGAAAATAAAATCCATAGACCATTTATTAAAACTATTTTGGAAATAAAACTACAAATATCGTAAAAGAAAGTCGTCCATCTGCGCAACTCTATCCTCTCCCATTCTACATTTTATTTTTTTCCTCTGCAAGATTGTGCTGCTCCAAATACAAATAAGAAAACAGATTCCTCTTTGACTATGGATCTATTTTTTTTGATCTCTATTCCAAGCTGATCTAAATAAACTCATATAAAAACTCAGTCAAGCTTAATATAGTCAAAGATTGTCCATAGGCCATCTGTGTTTTTTTTACCTTTCGATAATAATCCAGATCATTGCCCATCGCTGTTCCGACCGATACATTGGCCACTTCACCAGCATCGTTTATCTGCCCGATCAGACTTTTTATTGCCTTGAAGGCATTCAATCGATAAGATTCGGGTACATAACGTTTTCTGACAGCTTTTAAGATCCCATAAGCAAAACCGGCCGTAGCCGAAGATTCTAAATAGCTCTTCTTTTCCAATAATAAAGTATGCCATGCCCCTGAATCATCCTGATACTCCGCTAAAGTTTTGATTTGTTTTTCTAAAATATTAACTAAATAACTGCGAAAATGGTCGCTCTCTTCTAAATTTAAAATCTCTATTATTTCTGGGATCGCTATAGTGACCCAGCAGTTGCCTCTTGCCCATAACGCATTGGCAAAATTATGATCTCCTTCAAAAGTCCAGCCATGAAACCATAGACCTGTTTTCCGATCCATCAAATATTCGATATGGATCAAAAATTGCTTTTTAGCTTCTTCTATATATTCTTTTTTAGCTAATATCATCCCGACTTTCGCCAAGGGAAGGACTGTCATCATCAAGGTATCGTCCCACAACTGATTCTTGTTTTCCGGACCATAAGTCATGTGCTGCAAACCATCTTCTTTCGTTCGCGGCATCTCATGCATGACCCACTCGAACCATTCTTCCATATAAGGGAGATAGCGCTGATCGAGCAGATCTTCGTAAAGACAGGCCATTGTCAAAATGGGAGCCATTGTATTCACATTTTTAGGCGGAGCTCCTTCCTTGATCCTGGCATTGAACCAATCTAGCAGAACTTTTAAAGCGGCTTCGCTTTGGGTCATTTTCCAATACTTATAAATTCCATAAAGGCCGACACCCTGAGGCCAGTTCCAAACTTGCCAGCTTTTATCATCAACGACGACATCTGGAAACTCGATCAAGAATTCTCCATCCTCTTTGATTTTTGAAACTGAGTCGATCAATTTTTCAATCCATTTTTCCGTTTGTTCCTTTGACATATAATTTTCTCTCTTTACAAGCGTATTTTCTTTTTCCATTTTGGTATCTCCTTAAAAAATTATCCTTTCAATCCCGTCGTACTGATGCCTTCTACTATATATTTTTGGAAGATGAAAAAAATAATGATCACTGGAAGCAGTGAGACGCAGGACATGGCAAACATCGCTCCCCAATTTGAACTGCTGGATGAATCTAAAAATTGTTTTAAAGCGATCGAAACAGTATATTTCTCTGGTTTGGTCAAATATAACGTCGGTCCGATCAGTTCTTCCCATTTCCAATAGAAGGAAAAAATGGCCGAGGTCGCGATCGATGGTTTCAGTAAAGGTAAAATCACTCTGAAAAAAATCCCCAATCTTCCGGAACCGTCCATCTTAGCCGCTTCGTCTAATTCGACCGGAATCCCTTGAATAAACTGGACCATCATAAATATAAAAAATGCTTGTCCAAAGTAGGAAGGGATCGTCATGGGCCGGATAGTATTGATCCAATTCAGTTTTGAAAACCATAAATATTGCGGAACCATGATGATCTCTGTCGGCAGCATCATCGTAACTAACATACAGGCGAACCAAAAACCTTTGCCTTTAAAATGGATCCTTGCAAATCCATAGGAAATGAACGTTGATGAAATAACGGCCCCTATGGTAGCGATGACCGCGATCTTTAAAGAATTGAAGATAAATTGCCAAAATGGGATCCCGCCGATGCCTTTTATTCCGTCAATGTAATTTTGAAAAGTCCAATTTCTGGGAAATAATTCAGTGGCGGTTTTAAATATATCCGTTCTTTCTTTAAAAGAGCTGAAAACGAGCCATAAAACCGGATAAAGCATAATAACAGCAAAGATCAATATTCCTAAATCAATCGTAAGATTCTTTAATTTTCTCCCTTTCATTTCTATCCCTCCTTATTTTCTGAAAACACCCAAAATTTAGAAGTGGCGAATAAAATCATCGTGACACAACCGATCAACAGCAGCATCACCCAAGCCATCGCTGAGGCA
Organism: Lactobacillales bacterium; assembly: GCA_015655485.1. Taxonomy (GTDB): domain Bacteria; phylum Bacillota; class Bacilli; order Lactobacillales; family Vagococcaceae; genus JAATEZ01. The sequence goes on from JAATEZ010000234.1 coordinate 2,429, forward strand.
TAACCCATTTTAAATTCAGAGAATGCTTTTTGATAAACATACAGTGAATAAACTAACGTTCCATTCATCGGCGAGCCTGTTCCGTTTGAGATGATATACGCAGGCGTGAAGGTCAAAAAGGACTGAATGGTCTGCATAACTAAATTGAAGAAAATAAT
>JAATEZ010000188.1 GCA_015655485.1 Lactobacillales bacterium
CGATACCAGACGCCAAACACGCCTATTATCGCTATCAATAATCTAAATAAGGTTCCGTGCCGAAGCGAGCACAGGAAAAAACACTGCTAAAAAAGTTCTTTCAGAACATACTGAATCCACTTTTCCTACGTACTCATCTTGTTAATTGACTGACTCCATTAAAGATTTCTCTCTAGGTTTCTTAATGAATACTGACTATAGAAATCTGAAAAAAATCTTTAAAAAAACTGGTAATTCCTATCAGCATTGAGTATAATAAATACGTTCTAACGCTTCGGCGTTAGACTACCGGCAGCTTGTTTTAGTCGTAGGGCGGCTTCTTCAAGTCTCTAGGAATCGGGAATGGGTGTTCCTGATTCTTCAGAGAGCTGGTATTTTTTTATTTAATTTTAATGTACTGCCCTAACGGAATCTATTATAGAGAACGAAAATCAATTAGTCAATACGAACAAAAAAGAATATTCTTAAATAACATCAATTTTTATGTTGTTATATAGTAAACAAATTAAATAACAGAAAAACTCGCTCACAAATAAAAAAATGAATGAGTTTTTTTAGTGTACATCTATAATTTAAATTCATATAAGACCGCGTAGTGATTTACAACACAAAAATAGCCAGTTTTTTTCTCTTACAATTTGGATTAGTGAAATTAGAGATCATTAAAAACTCATTTCAGAAACTGCTGTTTTTTTGTCTTTGCAAACTGTGCTACAATGATATTGACAATAAAGAGGGCTTTTGATATGGCAACATTTTCGGTAAGAGCAACTAGAGAAGAAGATAAATTAATTCGAGCATATGCAGATGTGAAGGGGATTGGTTTAGATGATTGGTTTAAATGATTTATTCAAAGAAGCCGTTTTAGAAAAAATTGAAGAGGATATTGATCTCGATCTGTACAAGCAGGCAATAGAAGATTTTAAGAAAAATCCTGTGTTTTATACTCATGATGAGGTCAAGAAAGAACTTGGTTTGTAAATGGGATATAAAGTTCAATATACAAACAGTGCTTAAAAACTTTGAAAAAAATGGATAAATACACCGCATTGGTTTTGATTTTTTGGGTGGAAAAAATTTAATCAATATTGAAAAGCCTTATTCATTGGGAAAGGCATTAGTTGGGAATAAAAAAACGGAGTATGGCAATACCGAGTGACAAACTATCGTCTGATTACTGAAATTCAGGAGTACCGAACTATTAATATTTATTGTCGCTATAGGACACAGAAAAGATATTTACAAATGAATTTATTGAATAAAGCGGACAAGAAAAAATATTGTTAGGGAAATGTTATGTATGAATTTTATGACTATTTGAAAAGCATTGAAGATTGCCAACAGCAGAACAAAATCAAGCATAAGCTAGCCGATATTTTGTTGCTCGCTATTTCTGGAACGTTCGTCGGTGAATATTTTTTACACAATTCTATTTTTCCTTGTTTTAATATTCATATCTTTTTCATTGCATTCATTTGTAGATAGCACTCCTCAGTAGAGACAAAAAAAGATCCGTTTTCACTTTGATTATTTCATTTTTATCCTTTTGCTTGCTATGAAACGAGTTTCATAGTTTAAACTATAGACAACAAAAGGAGGAATTAGCATGTATACTTATTTAGAAATTCATTATCAGCAAAAATCAGAATTCTATTATGTTACCTTCAACATCAAAGATAGTATTTTATCGATCCGTCAAGAGAGCGGAATCAAGAAATCCTGGAACATCCAGATTCCTTTCTCCAAAATCAAAACTTTAATTATTGACCGCCAATTTGGCGGCCGTCGAGTACAATTGTATTATCAGGATAAGAGCTACATTTTCTATGAAAACGGTCTTGCTGAAATAGAATATCTTTATACCCATCTTTGTCGGAAAGTAAGTGATGCGATTTGGCTAATATCAGAGACATAGCGAAATTAACAGGATACTCGGTTACTACAATTTCCCGTGTAATTAATAACCATCCTTATGTAGATGAAAAAAAACGTCAAAAAGTTTTAAAAGTCATAGATGAATTGAACTATACCCCTAATCGTACTGCCCAAAATCTAAGCTACGGAAAAACTCATAATCTGGCCGTGATCCTGCCTTTTGTCAATCATCCGTTTTATAGCCAGCTGTTAAATGGAATTTTAGAAGCAGCATTCAGCCGCCAATACAAAGTCAGTTTGCTGCCTACAAATTATGATACAAAGCTGGAACACCAATACTTGGAAGATTTTGCTGCAAAAAGTTTTGATGGGCTGATCGTTACTACTCGGTCGAATCATCTGGACGATTTTATCCCTTATTTCCAATATGGTCCAATCATTTTTTGTGAAGAAACGCCTGACGGGAAAGCGCCCTATGCTGCAATTGATCTAAAGGGTTCTTTAAGTGAAAGTCTGACCTACTTGAAAGAACAAGGGATCCAGCGTTTAGGTTTGACCCTCGGACGAAGCAAACGTATCAGCAGAAATTCAAAATTGACGATTCAACTAAGCAGAGAATACTTTCCGGAATTTGATGAAAAAAATATTTTTTGGGATTGCTGCATCGGAGAAGACGGCGTAAAAGCTGCGGCCTTTTTTGAAGAAAGAGGTGTGGATGGCATCATTGCCATTGGAGATGAAATATCTGCCGTTCTCCTGCAGCATTGGACAAGTTCAAAGAAACCCCTGATTATCGGTCGCGAGGATCTATTGATCAGTGAGATCATGGGGTTTTCAACCATCAATCATCATCTCAAAGATTGCGGCCAAGCTGCGTTTCAACTTTTTTACGAAAATAGTCAGGAACAAATTAAAATTCCTTATGAATTCATTCCAAGATAAAAAAACAAAACAAAAGCCGTATAGGATTGAAAAGATAGTTTTCCGGATAAACCAGGTAATATCATCTTCCAATTCATCCCGCAGTATTCTGTCCAAACGAGAAAATATCCAGTAAAATACCATCCTTCATCACAATTCAGTATATTTACTTTTATTGCCTCTGCTTTTTGCCACCGGATATTTAACAGCATTCTTCACCAGTTTTTCTTCGATGAGGTCTTTAACATCCAAGTCTAAATCAGAGGCCAGCATCAGGCTGTAGATCAGCACATCGGCGATTTCTTCTTTGATATTTTCAGCGTTTTTTTTGATTGCTTCTTCGCTGGTTTTCCATTGAAAATCCTCCAATAATTCAGCGGCCTCAATCGAG
>JAATEZ010000056.1 GCA_015655485.1 Lactobacillales bacterium
TTCCTGAAACTTATCTTTTTTTAAATCGGAATTCCATTCAAATTGCTCAAATTTCACCTTGCCGCCAAGATTCATTTGCCTCACTGCATCAATTAGCGTTTCGCTAGCCACTAGCGCATCTCCCACAACGACAGCTTTCATATTTCCGCCTCCAAACTTAATCAATCTAAAAACTCTTCAGCCAAAACAATTTTGAACTTTTTGGCTAATTCACGGAATCCTTGTACAGGAATTGTCTGTTTTTTTCCACCCATCGACATCACTTTTACACAAATTTCCGCGGATTTTTCTACAGTGTCCATTAATCCAAATGTACTATCAAAATTTTCACCGGCACAAAAGATACCATGATGCGCCCAAACGGCTACATCATACTTTTTCATTAATTCCCCAGTTGCTAAGGCGATATTTTTACCACCAGGAACCATCCACGAAACAACACCTATTCCTTGAGGGAAAATTATCGGGCATTCCGTCATCATCTCCCACATCGCACGTGTAAATACCTTATCTTCTAATGCAAGTACAAAGGTAAGCGCGATTATATTGACAGGATGAGAATGATAGATTACACGGTATTTCCCTTTCGTTATATCTTTTTTTATGCTATGACTCATCAAATGTGTTGGAAATTCACTTGTCGGAGTTCCACCTTTCTCAAGTCCCCAAACGATACTATAGTTCTCTCCCTTTTCATCAAGAAATACTATCGCAAGATTATCTTCCGGATACAAACTAACATTACGCATAAATTTACCGCTGCCAGTTACTAAAAAATACTCTCCTGCAAGATTAGGAACACTCACTCCAATCGGTCTAAAATGATCCACTGGCTTCAACTCAGATTGGATTAAAGTAATTTCGTCTGAATTAATACGATAACTAAAATTTCCTCCATTACGCTCATGCCACCCTTTTTTTAAACCATCTTCCGTAACCCTAATAAAGCCTTCAATAAATTTAGCCTCTGTAATCTTCATTTTTTCTCCTTATATAATAAATTTAGATATAATAAATTTAGGTTTGCCTGTGGTTTATCTTCATAATCCCAGAACTCTTTATCGTTCAGCAAAGCCTGTTCATCGACAACTGCATAGAATTCCTTAGCCTGCGGATATTTTATGCTGTAAGCCGCAAAAAGCTTATTCCATCCAGCTGCAGCTGCTGCACCTTTTTGGGCGAATTTCTTATAATTATCATAGACTGACTGCGGTACATAGAACGGATCTTTGTTTTCCCATTGGAAATTTTCTTTCAGGGCTTTGACATTGTCTTCGCGGTTGTTCGCCATGAGCACTGGCCCTGCCTTGTTTTTCCGGATAGCCGTAACCAGTCTGCGTTTTTACCGTGATAAAAAACGATCTAGTCTTTTTTAGCCTTTTCCTTGATTGTTATTTTAAAATGTTTTTATGTTCCTCATCATATTTTTTTAAAGCTTTATATATCTCTCCTACGCCATCAAAAACAAAAGTTGCCTTCACACCATATTTATCAAGATCTTCGACCGTAGACTCGCCTGATAATACTAAAATGGATGCAATTCCTGCATTTTCTCCCGCTTTAATATCCGTATATACACGATCGCCCACGACAGCAAATTCATTTAATTTATATTGCTTCATTTTTTGTAAAGCACTCTGAATAATCTCTTTGTTCGGTTTTCCAACAACATATGGAACCTTGCCAGTTGATGCCTTTATAAGTTCCATCATGGAACCGGTATCCGGAATATACCCGTTTTCTACCGGACAGTTAAAATCGGGGTGAGTTGCAATATATGCAGTCCCATTGCGGATAAAATCACAGCCTTTAATAAGTTTTTCATAGGTTAATGTCATATCAAAACCCAGTACAACATAATCTGGATTTTTATCTGTCAATATGAAGCCAAACTTGCGGAATTCTTGTTCTAGTTCAGGCGTACCCATTAGAAATACTCTCGCTTTTGGTTTTAAACTGTTTAAATAACTAATTGTAGCATCGCCAGAAGTTAGAACATTTTTCGCATCACATTCTATCCCTAAATTGCACATTTTCTCCACATAATAAGTACTAGCTTGTGATGAGTTATTTGTAAGAAATAAAAAATCACGACCGCTTTCTTTCAAATAATCAATAAATTCTTTTGCCTCAGGTAATAATTTCTGTCCTAGATTGATAGTTCCATCCATATCTAATAAAAAGCATTTAATTGTTCCTAAATTTTGCATAAAGACGAAACCACCTCTTCTTTTGTCCTGTTATTCCTTTACTTAACTTTCGCAGCTCAAATAATCAATAAAACCACAACCTGACTAACGAGGCGCGAATCAGAGTATTTTATACCATTTTACCTACTATTCACAGGGACACGGCTGTAAAACGGGGCTGTCGTAAAAA
>JAATEZ010000061.1 GCA_015655485.1 Lactobacillales bacterium
ATCAGAGTCCTCATAAATAATTTCAATTGGGATATCTTGTGGAACTAAATCCAGAACAGCCGGGTCAGGTATCGTGATCGAAATCTGATCCGCATTTCTCACTTTGTAATTTGCCTTTTCAGCCATGCCATTCACCATGACCTGATCATTTTTTAACCATTGCTGCACTTGTGAACGTGAAAAATCTGGAAATATTTGTGTTAAAACCTTATCGATCCGTCCCGTTTCATTTTGGATCTGATAGTTTAAATAGTTACTCATTTATTCCCACCTTAGCTTTTTTTTCATCCAGTATAATATAAATTAGAATGCAGATCACTCCGATCGTCAGAGAAGTATCCGCAACATTAAAAATCGGAAAACGAATAAAATCCGTTTGAAACATATCCACCACATAACCCAGACGCAAACGATCGATAAAATTTCCCAGCGTTCCGGCTAAAACAAAAGACAGTCCGATCGTCAACCATTTACTATCATACAAGTATTTTTTTAAAAAGTACACCACAACGAGGACGGCTATGGCTGTAACAATATAAAAAAACCACATTTGTCCCTCTAAAATGCTCCATGCTGCTCCCGTATTTTTAATATATGTCAATGAAAAAAACTTATGGATCACAGAAACAGATTCTCCTTCTGCAATATGCGTGACGGTTAAATATTTGGTCCATTGATCAATTCCAACTACTCCAGCTGCTAATAAAAAATAAATAAACATGAATAAGCGCCCCATTTTCTTTCCTCTATATTCTTTACGATCAAGCAAATAAATCTCTTGAACGGATAATTCCAACTAAGTTTCCATCAGGATCCCCATTCTCAGTAATCAAGACCGTTTCTAATTTTCCTTTTGAATGAAACATCTCTTTCACAACAAAAATCGGAGTATCACTGGCAACAAACTGGTATCTGTCCCATTTGCGATCGACAGATAAAATGTCTTTTACTTGTTTGTCCTCAACAGATAAAGTTCCCTTCACAAATTCCTTTGAAAACCAAAGCCCAATACCGTGAACGGTCAGCAGAGCTTCAAATTTTCCTTTGTGGTAGATAGGAAACTGTGAATACTCCTTTTCTGCAACGATCTTTAAGATGCGTCTCAGCGGCAGATCCATTTCAAAACCGGTTACTTTTTTTCGAAATCTAGGGATAACTTTTTCCGGAGAAATCAATTCTTTTTCAATATCTGTTATTTTATTTACTGACCACTGATTGGGTTCTGCGATCACAAAGTCCTGAGATATTTTTTCGTGGACGATCGCATTGCGAAGTTGAGCAAACTGCAACAAGTCGTCTTCAAAATTTTTGACCTGCAAGTCCTCTTTTTTGGCCAGCCGCCGGACCATTTCGCTAAACCCCATATTGCTTGGATCGTCTAATTTTTCTCTCATCCACTTCTCAATTCGATTAAAGCTGGTAAGGAAAAGCTCTGAAGCTAATGCCATATTTTACCTCCAAAAAAATAGAATAAGAAAAGCTGAACAAGTACGTTTTGACTTTGAGCAATAGAACAGGAAAAATTTTAACGGCGAACACACCGCGAATTCTTTCTGGCTATTGTCGATAAGTCAGACTTGTGAAGCCAGCCAAAAAAAGCCAGTGAGAAAATCTGGTTCTCTCACTTAGCTTTACTGATCGATGATCGTGTTTTTTTAGGATCGTGTGGAATTTTTTCAGTCATTTCTTTAAAAGAATTTTTTAAAAGCAAAGGGCAGTAGAAAAATAAAGTGCCAAAAACTATCCCTAAAAAATAACCAACTTTACACAAAACTGTCATCCAATCACTTCCTGTATTTTACTTACCTTAAGTATAGTAAAAATTTAACAGAAAAGAAACCATTGTAAGAAATTTTAATCTAATTGTCGTTAATTTGTTACATTGAAAATATAAAACGGAATGAACTATTTAAGTTTAGGAGCATATGCCTCACGGTCGACATATTTACATCAGCAATACAAGACTATAATGGAACTAACCTCTGAAAAAATCTAAAAATCTAACAAAAAGCATGTTATTGGATAGTTGGATCAAAGTACTGCATCGATAAAAGATTCAACTAAAGGCGGGATCATGGTCACGCTTGGACTTAAATCAACTGCTGGAAAGCTTGTGTCAATGCATTTTCTCCAATATTCTACATGTTTTTTATCTACCCAATGATCAGAATCGTTTACTTCAATCTTAGGAACTCCCTGGATCGAATACCAATACAGGAATAGATCCCCTCCTGCAACCTCCTTAAAAATATTCTCAACGATCATTGCTTCATCTTCAAGTGTCAATAACACTTCCTTATGATGTTCATTTAAAAAATCCAACCACTCGTCAGCCAAATCATGGGCTTCCGCTTTGACTCTGTATTTACTCAATTCCATTTTCATTGACCTAACTCCTATTGTAGTTTTCCATAATTAGAGTCTTTAATTTCCACAGCAAAATCAATCATTTGATCAAAATAGCCCAAAAGCATTGCCGTCTTGGTCAACATCCATCTTTAAAGCGGCCGGCTGTTTAGGCAAACCGGGCATCGTCATTACATCTCCTGTCATGGCGACAATAAAACCAGCACCAATTTTAGGAACAAGTTCGCGAATCGTTATGCTGAAGTTAGTCGGCCGGCCTAATTTTTGCGGATCATCAGATAATGAATATTGTGTCTTAGCCATACATACTGGTAATCTGTCCCAACCATATTTAGTGAAATCAGCTAACTGATTTCTAGCTTTCTTAGAATAAACAACCTCGTTTCCTCCATAAATCTTAGTCACGATCGCTGATATTTTTTCTTCCAGACTCATATCTGCCGTATAGATATTTTGAAAATGAGCCGCTGATCCCTGGATCGCTGAAATCACTGTTTTCGCCAAATCAGTCCCGCCAGTTTGACCGTTTTCCCAGACACTGGCTGTTTCAACTTTAACACCTAAAGCAGAACATTTTTCACTTAAAACTTCCAATTCTTTTTTAGTATCACTAATAAACTCATTGATCGCAACAACAACCGGGATCCCATACTGCTGCATATTTCTAATATGTTTCTCTAAATTTTCAAAGCCTTTTGCTAGAGCATCCACATTTTCTATGGATAATTCTTTTTTAGCCGCGCCGCCATGCATTTTCAATGCCCTGATCGTAGCAACGATCACAATGACATCTGGTGTTTTTCCAAGATTCGGTACCTTGATATCTAAAAATTTTTCGGCTCCCAAGTCTGCTCCGAATCCAGCTTCTGTCACTACATAATCCGCTAATTTTAACGCAGTTTTCGTCGCTAAAACACTATTGCAGCCATGAGCTATATTAGCAAACGGTCCCCCATGGACCAAAGCAGGAGTATGATAAATAGTCTGAACTAAATTGGGTTTGATAGCGTCCCGCAGTAATAAAGTCAAAGCCCCTTCTACTTTCAGCTCTCCCACAGTCACTGGTTCTTTTTGATAAGTATAACCAATAATAATTTTACTTAGACGCTGTTTTAAATCAAGGATATCATGAGCCAGACATAAAACTGCCATTATTTCACTGGCCACAGTAATGTCAAACCCATCTTCACGAGGCACTCCCTGCATGGGGCCGCCTAAGCCGACATTGACATGCCTCAAAGCTCGATCATTTAAATCGACTACTCTTTTCCACAAGATCCTTCTTGGATCAATATTTAATTCATTCCCCTGCTGCAAATGGTTATCGATCAAAGCAGACAGAGCATTATTGGCTGTAGTAATAGCGTGCATATCTCCAGTAAAATGTAAATTTATATCTTCCATCGGTAAAACCTGCGCATACCCGCCGCCTGTCGCGCCGCCTTTGATCCCCATCACTGGACCCAAAGAAGGTTCCCGCAAAGCGATCATCGTTTTTTTCCCAAGTGCATTTAAGGCATCGCCCAAACCTATCGTTATGGTCGATTTGCCCTCTCCAGCCGGAGTCGGATTAATAGATGTGACTAAAATCAGTTTTCCATCTTCTCTATCCTGCAGCTGCTGAATAGCTGAAAAATTGATTTTAGCCTTATATTTTCCATATAAATCAAGATCGTCTTCTTCCAATTGTATTTTTTCAGCAATAGCACGAATAGGAAACAACTCAACCTCTTTAGCAATTTCAATATCTGATTTCATGATTCTAAACTCCTTCTAAGAAATATTAATAGGCATTAACTCTTTTCATAAAACTTATTATACATAAAAACACGAAAGATTTCAGGAAAATAGACAATAAAATCCGTATTTTCTGAGAAACTATCAAAAATTGCGGTCAAAAAACACAAACCTATTTTTATATAAAAAAAGTACTGATATCTTCACTCAGCACTTTCTTTGATTTCTTCTATACAGCCCTTAAAAACTTTTTTTTGGTCAACATCCTTAACAAATTTCTGCTTTTCTTTTTTCGTCATAATCACTTTAAAAACCTTTTCTTTTCCATCGGGAAAAACTTCGCTGATCGCCAATCCATAAGAACCAACTGAAATTTTTTTTATATTTTCTAGTTGTACCACGATCTGTTTCTTTTTTAATAAGCAATGAATAAATAAGTGACTGTCCGTTAATTGAAAATACCTCTGAAAACCAAGGTAAAGTAATACCACAAAAAAAGCAAAAGAAAAAATGCTAAAAATATTAAGACTGATCTTCTCCAGAAAAAAAGCAATACTAGAAAAAAACAAACAAAAAGTCAAAGACCAATAAATAACACTTGTAGACAACTCAGGCTGCCATCGATATGAATTTTTTGGTCGCTTTAATCTCAATTTTAGAATTCCTCACTCTCACGTAAGATTATGTTATAATACTATCATAAAAAACTGAAAACAAAAACAATTTAATGAAAAGAAGAGAAGATCATGCTAAATGTTTATACTGACGCCGCAACTAGGCAAGACTTGATGATCAGTGGCGCCGGCATATTATTTACCGGTCCAAATATTCACGAACAGGTCAGCTGTCCACTTGAAGAAAAAAACAATCATGAGGCGGAATTTGCCGCGATCTGTTTGGGACTTACTCTAGCTATTGAAAAAGATTATCATCATCAAACTTTGAGACTTTACACCGATAGTCTGGCGGCAGTCGAAGCCATTGAAAAAAACTATACCAGCAACGTGAAA
>JAATEZ010000065.1 GCA_015655485.1 Lactobacillales bacterium
CCTTTCTGACATCCATTTTTCCATTCCTTATCATACTACTCTAGGCATCATCGGACCAACCGGAAGCGGGAAGAGCACTCTGGTTCAATTGATCCCGCATTTTTATGATGTCACAGACGGGGCGATCGCGATCGATGGAACGGACGTTCGAGAAATCCTTTTGGATAAATTAAGACAAAGAATTGCAATCGTTCCGCAAACCAGTATTTTATTCTCAGGAACCATTCGAGAAAATCTTCAATGGGGCAAAAAGGATGCAACGGATGCAGAATGCTGGCAAGCATTGAAAACAGCCCAGTGTGCTGATTTTATTTCCTCATTACCAGAACAATTAGACACACCTGTTCTCGCAGAAGGAAAAAACTTTTCTGGTGGTCAGCGTCAGCGTCTTACTATCGCCCGTGCCTTGATCAAACTTCCTGACATCCTGATTTTAGATGATTCGCTAAGCGCGTTGGATTATCAAACAGATTTACAGCTAAGACAAGCGTTAAACCAGGATCTAAGTCAAACCACTTTGATCATCATTTCGCAACGCATCAGCTCCATTATCCAAGCAGAGCATATTCTCGTTTTAAATGATGGAAAACAGGCCGGTTTTGGAAATCATGATGCTTTGTTAAAAGATTCGTCTATTTATCGAGCCATCGCTCAATCGCAATTAGAGGGGGAAGATGATCTTGATTAACAAAAAGAAAAATTCAACTGCAGCAAATCGCTATTTGAACTATTTAAAAAAATATCCAAGAGAAATTCTTGGTGCTTTTATCTGCGGTATTTCAGGCGGCAGCATGTCAGTTCTTATGACCTATTACACTGGAAAAAGCATCGATACCATGATTGGCAAAGGAAAGGTCGATTTTCCGGAACTCTTTCAGATTTTAGGTTTATTATTAGTGAGTTTATTCATTTCGGTCGTTACCCAATGGCTGGTTCAATACTTAGGCAATCGGACAGCTTATCGTTCTGTAGCTGAACTGAGAAAAGATACTTTCGTTCATCTTGATCAGCTTCCTATAAGCTTTTTTGACCAAACTTCTCATGGAAATCTTGTCAGTCGTTTTACCAATGATCTGGATTACGTTTCAGAAGCTTGTGCAGCTATTTTCAATAGCCTGTTTACTGGAATAACAGTTGTTTGTTTATCTTTCATTGCGATGCTTTTATTAAATCCCATTTTAACTCTGATCGTCCTGATCACTACCCCAATTCTTTTTATTATTACCTGGATAGTGGCACATACCTCTCAAAACAACTTTACCGGTCAACAGAAAGTCGTTGGAGAAATTTCCGGTTATATTTCAGAAATTGTAGGAAATCAAAAAATCGTTCAAGCTTTCCAACAAGAAAAAGCCTCACAAAATCATTTTGACCAGCTGAACTCAAAATTACTTGTTTGGGGACAAAAAGCGCAATTTACTTCTTCCTTGACTAATCCGCTCTCACGTTTTGTGGACCACTTGGCCTATGCAGCTATTGGAGCCGTTGGCGGGATTCTGATTTTAAGTCATAAAGGCGGAGTCACTTTGGGAGTCATTTCAAGTTTTACGATCTACTCTTCACAGTTTTCTAAACCTTTTATTGAGTTGTCCGGCTTGACTACGCAGATTCAAACAGCCTTGGCCGGTCTACAAAGGATTTTTGAAATCCAGGATCACCCCATAGAAAAACCAGATACGCAACCGTTAAAAAAATTAGTGGTCACAAATGGCACCATCGATTTTAAAAATGTTTTTTTCTCCTACACGCCTACGCAACCATTGATTCAAGATCTTTCCCTGCAAATTGATGCAGGCAGTACTGTTGCCATCGTTGGGAAAACCGGCGCCGGAAAATCCACTTTAGTCAACTTGCTTATGCGTTTTTATGATATTCAAAAGGGAAAAATTTTAATTGACGGTGTAGATATTTGCCAATATACCCGAGACAGTCTGCGCAAGTCATTCGGTATGGTGCTCCAAGATACTTGGTTGTTCGACGGAACTATTCGAGAAAATTTAAGTTATGGCCGGCCTGATGCAACGGATGCAGAAATTGAGTTCGCTGCTAAAGAAGCTCTGGTCCACTCTTTTATTGAAAAACTGCCTCAAAAATATGAGACAGTTCTTGGCAGTTCCGGTCTGCAAATTTCTAATGGCCAACGTCAATTATTAACGATTGCACGGACAATGGTCAGCGACCCGCCTATGCTGATCTTAGATGAGGCCACCAGTTCAGTCGATACCTTAACGGAAAGACAAATCCAAACCGCCTTTCTAAAGATGATGAAAGGAAAGACCAGTTTTGTTATTGCCCATCGCCTGGCCACGATCCAAGAAGCAGAAAAAATTTTAGTCATGGACAATGGCATGATCGTAGAAATTGGAACACATAAAGAATTACTGCAACGTAAGGATGGCTATTATAGCAAACTTTATCAGGCTCAGTTTGCTCATAACGATTTTTGATTTTCCTTATAAAGAATAAACAGCAAAAGAGTCTGCCTGGGATGTTTGGCAGACTCTTTTGCTGTTTATTCTAAAAAAGAAGGACACTTCCCTTCTTCATTCTTTATTGAAATTTTAATCGCTGCTTCTTGATCAAACTTTGATTGCCTACAGCATAGGTTATCATGATCTGGATCGGCAGCAAAATCAGATCTTTTCCGATCCGTAACGGCAATTCAGCTAATACACCCGGCCCCATTATCATATACAGCCACAAAGTATTCAAACCAATACTGATCAAAACTGTGACTAGTGCGTTGGCCAAAATCACTCTTGTTAAGGTCATTTCTTTACGATAAAAAAAGTAACCATAAATCAATCCAGTTAAAACAGCAGATAAAGTGAATCCTGGAAAATACGAACCTGTTTTCGGAAATAACATGACTCCGAAAAAATCTGTCAAGGCACTCCCTGTCGCTGTCAAAAATGGTCCAAACAGCATCCCCATAATAACAGTAGGAACAAACAAAAAACTGATTCTAACAAAAGGCGTTTCAATAGCAAGGAAACGAGTTAGAATCAGCTGCATCGCCATCAACATGCCCATCATAGCAATATTTCTGGCGCTCCATCTTTTTTTATTCTTCATTCTTAGCATCTCCCTAGTAGAGCTGCTACATAAACTATGCAGCGAATGCGAAAATAAAACCGCGAGAAATCTCTTCGTCCAAAAGGCAACATCCCATCCTTCCAGCACTTAACGCTTTATTTTCTACTCTGATTATTTGGTTATTTCAACCAAACAAACTATAGCATATTACTCGCCGCTTGCCAATTCATTTAAACTATAAACTTAATGGCTTTTTTTCAATTTCATGAATGATCACACGAAAATCCGCTAATCCTTCTTTTAAGCCGCGGATCAATATTTCCGCAGTACCGATATTGGTCGCTAATGGGATCTCATAAACATCAGACAGCCTGATCAATGCATTTACATCGGGTTCGTGTGGTTGAGCTGCCAAAGGATCCCGTAAAAAAATAACCATATCCATCTTGTCTTCTGAAATCATGGCTCCTATTTGTTGATCGCCTCCAAGCGGCCCAGATTTAAAACAATGGATCTGCAAGTCTGTTGCGGACATTATCTTCGCTCCTGTGGTTCCGGTTGCATACAAAGTGTGCTTGGCTAAGATATCTTGGTAAGCGGTAGCCAGCTGTATCATCATTTCTTTCTTTCGATCATGAGCAATAAGCGCAATATTCATTTTGTGGCCTCCAACTATTTTTCTATTATTGTATCACTTTCTGCCTTAATTAAAGAATTTTCTTTTTGGCAAACTGCCCAAATTCTAAACTTTATCTTGTGCATGTTACCATTGAGATCAGGTATCGCTTTCATTTATACTCAAACCATATCAACAAATAGAAATCATAAAAAAGG
>JAATEZ010000210.1 GCA_015655485.1 Lactobacillales bacterium
AACATTTTAAAGTATTATCTAAATACGCTAAAGATAAGAAAAATATCGTCAATCCCTTATATATGCATGCTGAAGACCAAATGATGTCGGCGGAAACTTTTTTAGATTTTGCAGTCGAATTAATAGATACAAATAAAGAACTAAACGATTTAAAAAAGAAAATGAAACCTGAATGATTCATCGTTTATTTTAATCCATTTATGCGAACTTTTGACAGCGAAAAGATCATGATTTGATTTTTTCGTAAAATTTTCGCAACAAAAATCTTTGCTGTATCCGGCAATCAAAAGATAAATGATCTCCATCATTTGAAATTAAAAAATTTTAGTATTGATATTGTAACGAATTTTCTTGTAAAGTCTTCATTAGGAGCGCTCCTCTTGTTATTGTGATTTTTTTCATTGACTTTACAATAACATAAGGAGGCTTTTTTTGTATACATTCAATAAGTGTCATGAAAATCCCCTTATCGATCGGTCTAAGCAATAAGTGTAGAAAAAAATTTGTAAATCTATGAATCATTCAGTTTAAATCATTATTTAAGAAATCGGAGAGATGAACGATATATTTTTCGCGGATTTTTTAATAATAAGAATATTTAGGGGGAAAGAAGCATGAAGATTCTTCATCGGATAAATAAATTTGAAAAGCTGGGTTTAGGATTATTTGTCCATTGGGGACTGTATTCAAAATTATCAAGAGGCGAGTGGGCACAGAATATTCTGGATGTACCAAATTATGAAGAGGCTTTTCTGGAATTTAAGCCCTATAAAGAGAATATAAAAAAATTGGTAGCTAGTGCTAAAAAAGAGGGATTTAAATATATTGTTTTAACAACTAAGCATCATGATGGATTTTATCTTTTTGATACAAAGGGAATTTCTCATTTTGACAGTGTACACACGCCTTTTGGCGAAGACGTAGTGAAAATATTCGTTGATGAATGTAAAAAAAATAATATTCTACCTTTTTTATACTTTGCTACATATGATTGGAAGAATAACAAATATTATAAAGATTTTCCAGCATATTTAGAGGAGCTTAGAGAGCTGGTCAGTATTTTGTGTACAAACTATGGAGAAATTGGCGGACTTTGGTTTGATGGCAACTGGGATAAGCCCAGAGCAGATTGGAGAGAATCCACTCTATATAATCAAATTAGACAACAACAGCCTGAAGCCATTATTGTAAATAATACGGGTTTAGAAAAACAAGGAATTATTGGAAACAACGCTGTGGATGTCATTACTTTTGAAAGAGGGAATCCTAGTGAAATCAGTCATAAAAAAAGAAATAAATATTTGGCGGCGGAAGCATCAATAACTTTGAATAAACATTGGGGGGTTGCTGAAAATGATATTGACTTTGTTTCCCCCAAACAATTAATTGACCAAATATGCAATTCCCGTAAATCTGGAGCAAACTTGCTGATAAATACTGGATTAGAATTTGATGGCAGCATACCGGCTTATAGCTCGTCATTGCTAGAGTTAGTAGGCAAGTGGATGAATATATACGGAGAATCGATTTATAATTCGAATAATTTCTATCATCCTACATACAAAGCTGAGAATAATTGTTCAGATTTTATTAAAGGAGATTATTTATTTGTATATGATTTGGGAAATATTGGGAACAGCAATGTTATACTAGGTGGAGAAAAATCCAAGGAGATTTGTATAGCAGAATATAAAAAGAAAAAAATCAAAAAAATTGTTTGGCTAGATAATGGCAAGTCATTAATATTCAAACAAAATTTAAAGGAGGATAAGCTGACCATTTATGCCGATGGATTTGAATATGGGACGCACTTTATAGATAGAGTAGCAAAAATAAGCTTTTGGTAGTCTGTTTTTGAGGATGGTTATCGGATAATTATCATCAGTTAAACCAACTTTTATTATTAAATATTGCTGCAGCGGCAATATAACTGTCTGTTCTGGTGTTATGATTTAATGAAAAAATCATGTGTGAGCTGGAACACTTGATTTTTTGCAAGAAGCTGTCCAATGGGCTAAGCAAGCAACCGATCTTTCCAAGCTTAGTTTAGTTTGCCTATAATCTGTTCCTTATCGTCAGTCTGTTTTTTTTTAATGTGCAGAGCTTTTCACAAAAAAGATTTCTCAAATCCGCACGAAGATAATTTTCCCGGGGCCGATGCTGCCCGCCTCAAAAATGGTGACAAGTTTCCGGAAAAGCGGTTTCAGTGTCAGCAAAATTATTTTGCAATGAGATTTAAAAAAATTGAACGAACGATTATTGTGTTAAAATAATCAGTAATTCCCGTAAAAAGATGTTTTTCTCTACCAATGACTCTTCACGCAGATTTTTAAGAAATAAAAACTGGCGGCAGAGAGACGTTGAGACAGCTGCCTTTTATAACCGGGATAAGGTTGAGATAAAAGCGGTTTAAGGTTAAAAAATTGAGGCGATGAAAAATGAAAATTACGATACTTTGATTTTTGTTTCAGATCTTTTTTATTTTATCCAGCTTGGTCAGTTATTTTAGAGGCTGTTTCTTTTTCATCGCCTAAAGAGATATGGATGAAGTTTATGGCTCCTTTTCATCCATACAAATCGAAGTTTTCATTTTTCTATAAAGTGATGTATGGTAAAATGAGTCAACGGAAGGACCGCTTAAATGACCAAAAAGGAACTAAAACCAGCGGCAGAAGAGTGAAATA
>JAATEZ010000230.1 GCA_015655485.1 Lactobacillales bacterium
TACTCTCCGTTGCGTTTGTTCCCGGTTTATTCCCGTCATCACATCCGCGATGGAAACTCCTTTGTCACCGGCTTGCCAGTTTCCTTCTACTTGATGTGCCGAAACTGCTCCTCCCCACAGAAATCCAGCAGGCATTTTTGGAACTCTATCCATTTGTATTTTTCCCTTTCTATCGACCTTTCAAATCACTCTGTGCAACTGTTTCTCATAAATAGTAGTGATTCAATCAGCTTGACGTATTCTAATTGTAATTATGAACTCGTCCGCATTAATTGGTTCCTTCTTTAGAAAATGATCAAGAAAATCTTTGGTGCTAGTCTATATCTTTGCAGTTATTATAAATAATTGAAAGCCGGGTCAATGAGAGCTGGTCCAATCCCTATCACCCAAAAGGCAGAACAAACTAGCAAGCCGTTGTTCCACCCTATTTTTTGCGTACACTTTATCAATTGATTTCATCCATCATTATTATTTTTCCGACATGGCTCGTATTGAACCAAAACTGTTGATAGAAATGGCTGCAATTGAAAAACCCGTCTGAATCTATTCCACCCGGTATTATAGAACTCAAGAAGTGATCAAAACTATTTACAGCTTTATTCGCAATAAGTCGCAAGGGTGATCCTTATACACGAGATCCGTTATTTAGTTCTCACAATATTGATAAAAATTTTGAAGAATCCAAGCCGATCAATGTTCCTATCTATCCAAAAATCCATATATTAACTCTCAATCAGCTAACAGTTATCGTATCTTACCGGTCTTATACAGCTGCAATACTCTTTCAATAATAACTGCCGTAAACTACTAAAGTGTGTAGTATGATTTGATTTTTCTAAAAATAATTCTAGAAGTCAAAAAGAAAATCAAAAAATTTAAGCTTCTAGCTCAGCTGTCTTTCTTTCTTGTTCTACCTGTTTGGCAACCACGCTATCGTTGATCTTAACAAACGGCATATAGAACAATACACCAAGAATAAAGACAACCAATTTAATTACCGGTGCTCGCCAGTCTCCGGCAGTCGCCAAAAATGAATCTAGAAACATCGGCGTTGTCCACGGCACTTGAACGACACATGGATTCATCAAGCCAATAGTTGTGGTCAACCACGCAATAAAAATACTTATGGATGGAAGTAGAATAAACGGAATAATCAAGGAAACATTGTAAACAATTGGATAACCAAATATAACTGGTTCATTAATATTAAAAATACCTGGTAAAAATGACAGCTTAACAACATTTCTGGATGCTTTATTGCGGCTGACAATGAATGTTGCTATCAACAAGCAAAGAGTACTACCAGAACCACCCAGCAAAGCAAAAGACTGAACCAAAGACAGATTGATAATGTTGGGAATAACATGTCCTGCATTATAGGCAGCTGTATTTTGGACAATATTGATAATTAGCAGTGGTTCTAAAATAGTACTGTAAATAACAGAGAAATGAATACCAAACAGCCAAAGTAAATTAGCCAGGGTGTAAATAATAAGTGTTCCTACAATACCAGTGCCTATATGCCGTAACGGTTCCTGAATAAACTTAGTAATCAAACTGATCACATTCAAGCCAGTTGTTTCATATAACACGGCTGAGATGATAGCAAAAATTGAAAGTACTAAAATAATTGGAATTAAAACATTAAAAGAATCCCCAACTGCGGGAGGAACCTGATCGCCCAAATTGACTTTCAGAGTCTTGATACCGGAAATTTTGATAAACAGTTCCGTTGCTAGTAATCCTATTATGACCCCAGCAAACATTCCACCAGTTCCCATATTCGTATAGCTCAATACACCGGAAATATCGCTAGCTTTTTTAGCCCCATCAGCAATAATGGAGACCGTGTTGGGCATCATTGCAACCAAGGTCGCCATGGATACCATCGCTGAAGCCAGAGGATTGGAAAATCCACGATTTTTGGCTAGAAAATAACCAATCATAGTAGCAATCATCAGGCTAGAAATGTTCAGAGTTGCGTTGGAAAGCATCGTACCCCAATATTGTACTTTTACTAGTGTATCCCCTTTGAAAATCCAAGTAAATACAGTATTGTTAAGCAGGGTTGCCAGACCGGCTAAAATATATAGAGGCATGATCGTTGCAAAGGCATCACGCAAAGAACGCAAGTGGATTTCGTCGCCTATTTTAACAGCAACTTTGATGAAGCTTTGTCCAAATTTCGAATCTTCTAACGCCATATAAGTTACATCTCCTATTCTTTTTCATTAAATATTAAATAAATAATTACTTTGTTAATGCACATACTTCATATGGAAAATAATCAAGCTATTTCGAAGTTGGTAACACCTTGCCGAAGCAATACAACAAAATCGAAACATAGCTTTATTCCTTTTTAAAAATCCTATTCGATCCTCCTTTCCATCCTTTTAATGCAACCGCTTACCATTTCTATCAATAAATAAAGTATACACCAGAAATAAAATAATTCAATACTTTTATTTTTAAATGTATATACTTTTAAAACGCGACATTGATGTTTGTTTGAAAATTTCTCCGGATACCAGTTAGAATCTTCTTCCTTAATAGTTATAAAATATTTTCTGGAAATAACTGCTTATATCACATGAATCCGAAATAAAGCAATTCTAAAAAAAGACAAATAAAGACTAACCCATACTTAGAAACTGACCAGATCAGCTATTTTGATGTGATGCACGTATCCAATCCATACTCTCTTTAAATTATTTGGTGTCTTTACTCAAAACGAGTAGGAACCCCAAACATTTAAAGTATTGTCTTTGGATTCCGCACTTTTCGCCATCTTCATATGAGAATTCTCATTCAACAAAGTCTTTGAGTCATCATTAAAATAAAAAAAGAAACACCGAAGTGTTCCTCTTTTGAGATTTAATTCAAAACAACCCCATTGACAAAGCGTTGTTCTCTAACAACATCATTTAAAATCATCGAAGACTTTCTATAAAAAACAGTTCAGCAAAATGTCTGGTATTTTTAGATCAACCGCCTTTATTCAGAAAAATCCTCGACTGCTTTTTTCCCGGCAATTCGGCCAAAAGTAAAGATATCCGTTAATGAATTTCCTCCCAGTCGATTTCCCGCGTGAATTCCCCCGGCAACTTCTCCTGCCGCGTATAATCCAGAAATAATCTGACCTTCTTTATCCAGCACATGTGTTTCTGTATCGATCTTCAATCCGCCCATGGTATGATGAACTGCTGGTTTTCTTGGTGTCGCATAGAATGGGGCCACTTCTACTTTCAAGTCAAAAACCTCTTTACCAAATTCTGGATCTTTGCTAGCATCTACATAAGAATTGTATTTTTCAACTGTGTTTTTTAAAATTTCCGGCTCGATACCGATCTCTTCTGCCAACTCTTCAATCGTTGCTGCACGGTACAAGGTTCCTGCTTCAATCTGCTTGTCAATTTTTTCCTGGCTGGTATTATAAGCTGTTTTCTTGATTTCATCATCAGCAATCAAGTAGAATAACCCGCCATTATCAATCGCAGCCTGTGTTAGTACATCACGACTTTCGTATTCATCAACAAATCGTTTTCCCTTTTGATTGACCATCACAAAGTTTGCCGGCGGAACTTGCAATCCACTAAACAATGCACCGGTATCCGGATCAGAAACAGGCATCATTTGCGAGAAGCCCATTCCAACTAAAGCAGCTCCAGCACTTTGTCCCAGAATAATACCGTCCCCCGTAATAGCAGGAGAATTTGAAGTTTTAACGTCATCATCGATTTCAGTCCAATAAGTATTGTATTGTTTCAACATTTTGGTGTTCGCACCAAATCCACCAGATGCGAGAATAACTGCATTGGCATGAATCGTTACCTTTTGACCACTCAGGCCGCGACCAATGATACCGACAACTTTTCCACTATCAATGATTAATTCTTTCACAGGGGTATCAGTGATAATTTGACCGCCATTATCTTCAACGTATCTTTTAAGTGCAGAAACAAAAGCATATCCTTCATTTTTTAATGGTTTATGACCGCGGCGCCATTTTGCTCCTACCGGCATTTCAACCTGCTCTTTATCGAATTCCACACCAATTTCTTCTAGCCATTCAACCGACTCCAGTGCTTTATCTGTCAATATCTTAACAAGATCATATTGACCATAGATGATATTTCCTTGCAGATCTTTTCGTTTGCCGCCTAAATAGGTTTGTATCCGATGCCAGACAGCCGAATCAAATAAGTATTCACCTTTCTCTTTCGTTTCATTTGAATAATCGGAAATCTGCTGCTTCAGTATACGAAAATCTGCTAGATATTCCTCATCAATGAGCGACTCCTCCATGTTTAACATTTCTTCCAGTGTCGCACTCTCACCAGGCAGGGCAGCAAAGGTATTTTGCCATTTAGGATCGGCCGCATTCATAGGTCCGCCAGTCCGAACGGTATTCCCTCCGATCGCTGGAAATTTTTCTACTAAAATAACATTTTTTTCTTCCTGGAGAATACTTGCACCAGCACTAAGGCCTGCTCCGCCTCCGCCAACAACAATCACATCTGTCGTATATTCAACATCTTCTGCATTTTCTGTATTGACATACTGTGGCCGTTTTCTCAAAATATCAGGATCGGCTCCGGCTAATTTAACGGCTTTTGCGACCCCATCGACCACGCCATTACTTGTGACAGAGGCTCCGGAAATTATATCGATATTTAGTGTCTGTCCATCAATGATTTCTTTAGGGATGCGAGTAAATACAACATCGGCGATTCCTTCTGTTTCACCGGATGTGTCAATATCAATTTATTCAATACGATCACTTGATAAAGTTACGACCATTGGCAAATCGCCATTATGGCCCAAAGTAGTAACCGTATATCTGCCAGGCTCAAAGTTCACCTCTTCCGGTATATTTAAGATATTAACAACTTCTGTAAAGCGAATAAACTTTCTAAAGCAGCTTTCTAAAAAATCGACGGTTCGCTCCTCTTTTAAATTACCCTCTTCATCAAATGCTTCCTGCGCTCTCCCTAAAAGAAATTCATTTCCCGGCATAACAGTCGCGTTTACCCCGGGAGCATCTAAAATTTGACGTAAATGCAGCTGGGCGCGAGAGGATCCTTGAACATCATATGAAGCACCAATGATCATCACTGGTTTTCCATCAAGAGGATGAATATTAAAGGACAACCATTCAATAATGCTTTTTAATGCTGAAGGGATCGAATGATTGTGTTCAGGAGTCGCGATGATCACACCATCTGCTTCCGATATTTTTTTGTTGAAAAACTGAATCACACTACTAGCTGTTTGGTCATTTGTTTCATTAAACATTGGTACATCTTTTATCTCTAAGATCTCAATTTCAGCCAGACCGCTAAAATTTTTTTTCATAAATTGGGTCAATAGACGGTTATATGATTTATTTGCATTTGTACCGATAATTCCTACAAATTTCATTGATTAGGCTCCTCTCTTGAAACTAAATCTGTTCCCATGAAAATTTTTTATGATGTTCCTTAATTGTTCTGCGTTCTTTCGCTAATTGATTAGTCCTCTCTACAAACGACAAGAATTCTCCAAAGACTTCTTTCAATTCTGCTATTTTATCTTGATCAATCAAATGGCCCTGCTCATCAAAAGCCTGTAAGGAATGTCCGAGTAAAAATTCAGAGCTCGGCATGATACGCGCCTTTATTTCAGGCGAATCAAGAATTTGCCGCAGATGCGACTGCGCTCTTGAAGAACCTAAAGCGCCATGCGAAGCACCCGTAATCATCACTGGTTTGTCGATCAGCGGCCGCGTTGTGTAAGACAGCCATTCAAGAACACTTTTCAGCGCCGCGGGTACAGAGTGATCATATTCTGGTGTACTGATGATCACACCATCTGCTTGTCCGATTTTTTCGGATAATTCCTTAATCCCGATTGGAGCTGTTTTATCTTCCGGCTCATTAAAAGCCGGCAAGTTTTTTATTTCACAAATTTCAATATCGGCTCTGTCTGAAAAGTATTTTTGGATAAATTGTAATAATTTGCGATTTGTTGACTGGTTCGAATTGGTTCCAACTATTCCAATAAGTTTCATTTGTAAAACATCCTTTCAAAATTCATGTGATTTTGTGATCAAAAATAGCTATTAAACTCATTTGAAGATAACTACCGTCGGCATTGTTAAATAAATTTAGGATCATAACTTTCCAGTGATTTCTTTTACACTATGAGTGTTTGCGCTTTGAATAGATCATTCAGAAAAGCTGTTGCCTGATAATTAAAGCTTTTATCTCCTATTTAATGTATAGTATTAGTGTAAAGTCTACAACCAGAATTGTGAAATACTTATTTAACTATTGATTGATAAGTAATTTGTTATAATAAACCTATAAAATATTGGGATGGATGATAATGACTTTAATAGATTCTCCAAACATGTTGCAATATATCGATATATTGTTAAAACATGGAAATTATACGAAGGCGGCAAAGGATTTATATATTTCACAACCCTACTTAACTCAGGCAATCAAAAAAGTCGAACAAGAATTAGGTACAGAAATTATTAACAGAAACACCGCACATCTTCAATTGACCGAAGCCGGAAAAATTTACTATCAGTATTTGGAAGCACTTGAATCCGAATCGACCAATCTGCAAAATAAGTTAGCAAAATATTCCTCTTCTGATATAACGATCACTCGGATTGGAATATTGCCAAGTTTAGGTACTTTTTTACTGCCATTGTTCATTCCGAAATACGTCAATGAGCATAAAAATGTAAAAATTACTATTGATGAAGACCTGCCTAAGATAAATGAGGAGAAAGCCATAAATGGGAATTTAGATTTTTATATTGGTCAAAATCCTGAAACTGTTTCACCAAAATTAACGGTTCATGAATGCGGAGAACAAGCTTATTATGCGGTTATTCCAGAGTCTTCAACATTATATGAAGAAAATCACTTATTTCTCGATGCAGAAACAATATCTATGAAACAGCTACTTGATAACAAACTGGTCCTTACAACCAGTGGTTCGGCCATCAGGCGGCAAATCGATCAATTGTTTCAAAAATACAAAATAACTCCTAATATTATTATTGAAAGCAGCAATATCTATACGGTCGCTGCCTTGGCAAAAAATAATCTTGGAGTCGCCATCGTCCCGGAAAGTGTCATAGCGCCTTCAAAATATCACAACTATAATTTATATCCAATCTCGACTGAAATAATATCACTTAACTGTTTTATTGCCCATTCTGCGGATAAAACATTAACAGCAGCAGAGAAATCTTTGATCAATACATTTTTAGAAATGGTTCAACTGAATTTGAAACAAAAATTTAGATAACGTAATGAGTCGCAACAATTTTAAAATTGTTGCGACTCATTGATTAAAAAATACGAATAGTAATTAATACAGCAATTGAGAAGCTAAAGACTTCGAATACAATAGTTCTCCGTCTTTTGTTATAACCAAGCCTCCTATATCTTCAAGCGAATGAAGTTCAGCAAGAATCTGATCAGGAGCCTTTCCAAACAGCCGAGTGGTCCAAATTTCCCCATCCAATGAGCGAGTAGACACTACTGTTAAGCTGACCACCTCTGTATCGATTGGATAGCCTGTCTGACTATCAAAAATATGATGATAGTTTTTTCCATCCAGCTTGTTGGTCCGTTCATAAATTCCCGAAGTGACAACAGACTGGTTTTTAACTTTTAGAGCTAACGCAAACTTCCCTCTTGATAAAAACGGGTGTTGAATACCTACTCTCCAATAGTGATCTTCATGATTAGGCGCATCCCCATAGGTCAACACGTTGCCTCCTAAATCAATCAAAGCAGCTTGAACATCTTCGGCTTTAAAATAATCAAGTAATTTATCAGCAAAGTAACCTTTGGCTAAAGAACCTAGATCGATTGCCATTTCTCTTCTTTCCAAAAACACTGTCTTTTTTTGATCATCTACAATAATTTGATTGGCATCCATACATTTTAAAATTTCCTTTATTTTGGAATCAGAAGGATGTTTAGCATCTTGAAATCCTATTCGCCATTCTTGTATCAGTGGTCCAATTGAAATATTTAAAAAACTATCCTCGGGCAGGCTATGTTTTTTCCCTATTTTAATCAACTCAAATAAATCGTCCTCCACTTGAACTGGAGCCATACCTGCATGATGATTGATAGCCATTAAATGTGAATGATCATCATTAGCACTGAAGCGGTTCTCGTAATCAATTAATTGCCGCTCTGCTTCCTCTAAGATTTTTTCAGGATCATTGTGCTCTATCCACAACTGAATAATCGTTCCCATCAGCTGACATGTCCGACTTGCCTGTCTCATCAAATTTCTCTCCTTGCGGGTTTCTTCAATCTGAATTCTTTACAAAAATACTTCTACTTATGATAAGGCTCCTCTCATGACAAGTAAAGAATATTGATCAAATCCATCGTTCCCATCCGCAATTGAAACAGCAACCAGATAATTTTCTTCTTTACAGAATGTTTACAAGCTTTTTAAAAAAATCATCTCTAAAGCGTTATAGAAACAGCCTTCTGAGATGGTTTTGCCTTCTAAAGCGAAAAGGCAGGAAAAACCTGTCCAAAAACAGATTATACCCCGCTAAAATGGAGAGCAATCACTGAAAAACTACAAATCCCTTCCCATCAATGTACTTGATGTTTTCATTTTTTGTGCAGACATTTTGACCCTGAAACAAAAATATTCATCTTATTTTAAATATTCTATCTAACTCGGTGCTTGCCCCACTGATTCACGGATAGTAATTTCATGAGGCAAAAAAAGTTTATTCGATTCCCGCTCTTCTTTTAGAATAATCGAATGGAGTAACTTTGCTCCTCCATAAGCAACTTGTTCTAAATCTTGGTGAACTGTTGACAAGGTCGGATTGACATAGGCAGCTAAAGGAATATCGTCAAACCCCATAATCGAAATATCTCCAGGTACACTTAAACGCAAATCTTTTACTGCTTGCAGTGCCCCAATCGCCACCAAATCATTGACGCAAAATATTGCGGTAACTTCTGGATTTTCTCGAAGCAATACTTTAGTCGCTTCATAAGCAGCACCTTCTTCAAAATCCGTATAGCAGACCATAGATTTTTTAATCATTAAGTTATTTTTTTCTAAACTCTCACGATATCCTTGCTCCCGAACTAAACTTACATACGTCTCCCGTTTACCATTAATCATCGCAATTTCATGATGCCCTAAACTGACTAAGTAATCTACAGCTTCTTCACTTGCTTTTTTATTATCAACTGAGACCGTTCCCACAAATTTATTGTCCACTTCCATATCAATAATAACGGTTGGAATTGTAGTCACTTTTATTTCATGATAGTAAGGATCATTCATTGTTAATCCACCAATGACAGCCCCAGTAATATTATGCTCGTAGCAAAACTGAGTATAAGTTTTCTCATTTTGGATTTCATCTGAAGTTACATAAAAAACAAATTTTTGACCAACATCTATTGTGTATTGATAAACACCGCTTAAAACTTCTAATATCCAAGGTGCTTTCGTACTGAAGTCCAGTCTATTAAAAATGCAAGCGATTGATTCTTGGGTTTTAGAAGATAAGGTTCTAGCCGCCAGATTGGGAACATAGTTCATATCTTTCGCTATTTTCTTAATTCTGTTCTTAGTAGCATCACTAATATCTGAATAGTCATTAAACACTCGCGAGACTGTAGCAATCGAAACATTCGCTTTCTTAGCTACATCTTTTATTGTTACTCTCATATATCTTAACTCCCTAAAAATCGTTACAAAATCGTTTTCTTTAATTTTGCATGAAGAACTAACTTTTGTCAAGAAATTATAATAAACAGTAAACTGTATCTCTGATCCAAACATGATAACGTCCCAAATCAAAAAAAAGAGACACTTCCTCCTTCTGGACCTATCCGTTTGCTAATGATCCAATGAAGAAGGTCGTGTTAAGGATGACACAATGGGTCAAATCGGCGGAGCCTACTTTAAGGTTCAGGAAACACTTAATGGATATTATCATGTCTTTCATGAGATCCTGCACACCCTGACTGGTTTCTTAACAGATAAGCGAATCCGTTTATAAACAAAAAAACTCCCCAGCTTGGGGAAGATCCCTTTACACAATTCGGCTATGTCTGCCCTCATCTAGACGAGCAACGTGCCGCATACCAAAGAACTCATGGAACATGTTTTTCAAATGCTCTAATTTCCAACTACACTATAACAAAAGAACTCTCAAGAGGATAATGGGATTCGAAAAAAGACATTTTCCTCTTTAAGATCGGTTAAATAGCATCATGACAAGCATTCAAGATGAATGATCAGCTAAAACTCTTCACTAATTTTTTAGCCTAACTGATTTATGTTTGAGAGTCGATCATTCCCAGTTTTTTGGGACATCTTCAAAATTGCTCGATATCTTTGACATGAACAAACTTAGCAAGGAACAGCCAATTGTAAGAAATAAACCGTAAACAATTCGCAA
The DNA here is from genome assembly GCA_015655485.1 of Lactobacillales bacterium. Lineage (GTDB taxonomy): Bacteria > Bacillota > Bacilli > Lactobacillales > Vagococcaceae > JAATEZ01. The sequence continues at coordinate 10,466 of JAATEZ010000230.1, forward strand.
GAAAAAGCTAGAAAATGTTACCAATAGAATGAATAGAACAACGCCCACGATTAGCATAACCGTTAAAGGAAGTTGTTTAATACTCATTTTGACTGACTCAACAACCACTTCCGACAATGACAAATTGGTCATTGCGACCATTCTAAATATATACAGCAGTGGGAATAAGCTTAGAACAATCACACAATACAAAAAGAACCTCATACTGTTCTTGAAAAAAAGGGTAGAAAATTGTTTCGCCATCAAAAAATTGACTAATATAAAGAACGCCAGTAAGCAAAATACTAACCAAATAACGGTTGCTTTACTCCATTTTTTCTTAATATTCTGGAAAAAACTATTTGTAATTGCGGGACTTTCTCCACGATAGATACTTGCTGTCGATGTGATCAAACCGACTATGGCCGCACCAATTGTGACAACGGGTATACAAGAAAGTAAAAACAAAATATTTAAAAGCATTAGATCAGCAATTTTTGTAAGGAAAACAACTAAAGGAGAATTTAAATCAAAGAGTCTTTTCATATCTGCTGTCACCTCTCTTAAAAATGAACGACTGATTAAACTATTTTTCACTGCCGATCGAAACTCCAGCTATAAATTGATTTTGGAAGCAGAAGAATAAAATAATGCAAGGAGCAATAACAACTAAGCTGGCTGCCATTAATAAATTCATATCTGTTGTATTTTCAGTAACAAACGATTGCAGCCCCAAGGCCAGTGTCTTTTTACTATCAGAATTGATATAAATCAAAGGATCCATAAAATCATTCCACTTGCCAACAAATTCAAAAATCGCAACCGTCGCTAAAACAGGTTTAGACAACGGTAAATAAATTTTTGACCAAATCAAAAAATCATTACAGCCATCAATGCGGGCAGCCTCATCTAAATTTTGCGGCAGCTGCATATAAAACTGTCTGACAAGAAAAATATTAAATGCAGAACCAAATAATGATGGTGCAAACAAGGGTAAGAGCGTGTTGATCCAACCTATATTCTTAAATAAAATAAAGCGCGGAATCATAGTAACTTGCCCCGGCAGCATCATGGTTGCCAGCATGATCATAAAAAGAATTTTCGATCCTGGTGCTGTATATCTAGCAAAACCGTACGCGGCTAAAGAACTTGAGACGCACATAAAAACAACTGAAGTTAACGTTATTATTAAGGTATTCTTAAAGTAAGTGAAAAAAGGAAAAGCCATCAACGCTTTAGAGTAGTTTTCCCAATGCACTTCTTTGACAATTAGATTGATCCCTGCGTTGTAAAATTCCTCCGTAGATCTTAGTGAAGTTGATAACATCCATAGCAAAGGAAATATCATCAAAATTCCGCCTATAAACAGAATAAATGTAATAATTATTTTTGAATACGGAATTTTCTTTTTACGATGAATCGATCTATTTTTTTCTTGTGTCGCTGACATTTTTTTCTACCCACCTTCTGAACCCTTCATTTTTTTCTTATTTCCCGTTTTGACCGCAGCTTCATAATAGACCCAGGCAACAGAAGACTTAAAGATAAGCGAAGTGAAAAATAAAATCACAATAAATAAAATCCAGGCAAGAGCGCTGGCATAGCCCATGTTAAACTTTTGAAATGCCTGATCATAAAGATTGAGCATATAGAACATGCTCGCACCATTTGGTCCACCCTTAGTCATAATATAAGACTGAGTAAATGTCTGAAAAGAACCAATTACGCCCATAATCAGATTAAAGAAAATAATCGGCGACATCATCGGCAAAGTAATTTTGATCAATTTCATAAAATTATTGGCCCCATCCATCGATGCCGCTTCATACAACTCTTGCGGCACACTTTGCAAACCTGCTAAATAGATGACCATATTTCCCACAATCCCCCACAAACTCATTAGAACGAGTGAAGGAATAACTAATTTAGGGTTATTCAACCACATTTGCGGTTTTAGTCCGAATAACTTGAAAGCGCTATTCAGCAATCCAAAATTAAAGTTAAAAATGAA
>JAATEZ010000159.1 GCA_015655485.1 Lactobacillales bacterium
CAGCACACAGAAATCGTAGAACAGGGTCCTAAAATAACTCCAAAAGCTATTAAGGATATTATAGAAAAGATCATAAGTATTTGCTTACAGAACAAACAAATAAATGTTATTTGTTTATCTGGGTCGGCTAATTATGATGACGCGGCCTTATATACGACTATATTAAAAAATGTTACAGAAAAATTGAATAGGAAAGTCATATTACTAACAGATATTTCAGGAGAAAAGTTAGAAAATGTCCTTGCAAACAAAATAAAGCCTTTTTTTATCAAGCCCAATACTCATGAATTTTCCGAAATAATAAAAAAAGATATTTCTGATAAAAAAGAAATAGTAAAATACTTGAAAAGTTCTCTATTTGAAGAGATTCCCTTAACGATGGTATCTTGCGGCAGCCACGGTGCTGTCGTTCGTTATAATGATTGTTTTTATGATTTAAATATTCCTAAGATCACTCTTGTTAATTCAACTGGTTCAGGGGATGCAACTGTCGGAGGTATTTCTTATGCTCTTGACAAAGATATGCCTATCATTGAGGTTTTAAAATATGGTATGGCTTGTGGAATAGCCAATACAATGGAGAAAGGCGTTGGAGTAGTTACTATAGAAAATGTTCAAAATTTATTACCTAAAATTGAAGTCACCAGCTTGCCTTAACTTTGCTTACTGGAAATGAAACGATTTTATCTTTCAAGTGCTTGAATAAAAATCTCAATAACTAATCGGCCTCTAGCTATATTCCTATCCTATTAAAGATGATAGGAATATAGCTAGAGGCCGGTCGATTATTTTTATTTAGTTTAGTCCATCGTATCTTTATCTGAGATTTTTAAATAGATAAAACATGAGCATATTTAATGAAAGATAGTAGTGCCGCTTTCCCCACTGATCGCCAGAGGAGCTTTTTCTAAAGAAGCAATGACCGCTTTACCTTCAGGCCGCTTCTTCGCAAATGAAATGGCGGCTTCGACTTTAGGCAGCATACTGCCTGGCGCAAAATGTCCTTCCTTCGCTAAAGCTTCTGCCTGTGCGGCTGTCAATTCCGTCAAATCTTCCTGATCAGGTTCTCCAAAATGAATAGCCACCCGTTCAACGGCCGTTAAAATAAAGAAGTAATCTGCTTCGACCAATTCAGCCAACTTGGCTGACGCAAAATCTTTATCGATCACAGCGGGAACACCTTCATAGCAGCCATCCTGATTTTTTATGACTGGAATTCCGCCGCCGCCGCAAGCTATGACAATAAATTCATTATCCAGCAGGTTCAAGATCGAATCCTTTTCAACGATATCTATCGGTTTAGGGGAGGCCACCATTTGCCGATAGCCCCGACCGGAATCTGCTTTCATCACTAAATGAGGATCTTCTGCCATTAGCTCTCTGGCCTGCTTGGCTGAATAAAATCCTCCAATCGGTTTGGTAGGATCTTTAAAAGCCGGATCATTCGCGGCAACTTCCATTTGCGTCACAATAGTGGCCACATGCCAGCCCATTTTTTGTCTTGTCAGTTCTCTTAAAATCCCTTGCTGTAAATGATAACCAATATAGCCTTGACTCATCGCAGTGCATTCAGGTAAAGCAAATCTTGCGAAAGAACTATCTTTTTCGGCCGCCAAATTCAACCCTTTTTGAATCATTCCTACTTGCGGACCATTGCCGTGACTGATGATGATCTCATGGCCTTGACTGATCAAACCAACTAATGAAGCCGCCGCCTCATTGATTTTTTTTCGCTGTTCTTCAGGACTGTTTCCTAAAGCATTGCCGCCTAAAGCGATCACAATTCTCGACATTTACCGTTCCTCTTCTCTTCTGAGTTTTTTACGCAATCACACAATAAAAAGTCGTGTTTGCTTTCTTATCTTTTTGGCTGCTGCTGAGTGATACAATGAATATTTCCGCCGCCATAAACGACCTCGACTGTATCCACGCCGATAATTTCTTTGTCTGGAAACATCGTTTGAATTTGTTTGATCGCTAACGCGTCATTGACATCTCCATATTGGGGCACGATCACGCCATTATTGGTTATCAAAAAATTCATGTACGAAGCGATGCATACATCCCCATCTTCACGAGGCAGCGTCCCCTCCACCGTATCGATCGCAAAATCCCCGCGGATCGTAACATTTTCTATGGGACAGCATAACTTGTGAACACGCAGCTTTCTGCCCTTAGCATCCGTCATTTCACTTAATCTTTGGTAAGCATCCTGAGCCGCTTCATAAAAAGGACTTGTCTGATCCTCTGTATAAATACAGGCAACTTCTCCAGGCCGGACAAAGCACGCGACATCATCCACATGACCATTTGTTTCCTCCGGATCGATCCCATCCTGCAGCCATAAAACTTTTTGACAATTTAAATAGTCGCATAATTTCGTTTCGATTTCTGCTTTTGATAAATCAGGATTCCGCCCCTCACTCAATAAACACATTTCTGTGGTCAAAACGGTTCCTTGCCCATCCACATGAAAAGAGCCTCCTTCTAAAACAAAGTCATCCGTACGATAGGAATCTATCTGCTCAATTTCACAAATTTTTTGTGCGATGACATCATCCTGATCCCAAGGAAAATAGAGCCCATCTACTAATCCTCCCCAAGCATTGAACTTCCAATCACACGCGCGGATCGCACCTGAATCATTGACCACAAAACTCGGTCCGCAATCACGGACCCAGGCATCGTTATTAGAAGCTTCAATGACAGTGATTTTCGCGGGCAGCTGTGCCCGACAATTTCTATACTGATCTTTCGATACTAAAACACTCATTTCAGTAAATTTATTGATGGCCTGCGCCACTTGAGCAAAGGCTTTTTGAGCGGGTTTCCCGCCATCGCGCCAATTATCTGGTCGTTCAGGCCAAATCATCCAAATTTTTTCTTGCGGTTCATACTCTGCCGGCATGCGATAACCATCCTGTTTAGGTGTTGTTCCAATGATTCTTTTTGCCATTTTTTATTCCTCCAATTTATTTTTTGATTTTCTTGATTCTTATGATCACTTCACCAATCAAAATGAAAATAATCGTTCCAATCGTTATGGGTAATTTATCAGCTAAAGCTGCTGCATCAAACTGTAAGGGGAAAGCCGTAAAAATCAAAGATAGGATGATCATTCCCATTGGCAAAACAACCAAAACTTTCAGGAAGCTGTTGCTTCCGCCGACTTTAAAAGGACGCGGAGTTTCTGGGTCTATCTTGCGCAGCTTATAAAAGGCCGGAAAAACCGGAACATAAGATAATAGGAACATCACCAGATTTAATGAGAAAAAGGACCAGAATAAATCTTGATTAGGCAATATGGGAGCGACTAAAACAACGATCGTTGCTACCACACCATTCATGATCGCTGCACCGACCGGCATAGGGTTCGGCTTTTTCTTTTTTGCAAAAACTTTTGGCATATCCCCATTTTCAGAGGCATAACAAGCGGTATTGTTCACTCCCAAAGACCATGAAATCATATTACCAAATAAAGTCAATAAAAACAGGAAAGCCGCGATTTTTACAAAAATACCTGAAGAAGATCCAAGCAGCAGCTTGATACTATCAATCAGGCCGCTGCTGGTACTGATTTCTGATGTGGGGATAGCTACCCCGATACCGAAAGCAGAAAAAATATAAATAGCGGCAATGACTAACCCGCCGATAATGATCGCCTGCGGAATCTGCTTTTTGGGGTTTTCCATGTCCTCAGCGAAAGTACAGATCACTTCAAATCCAAGCAGATTAAAAATAATAACGGAGATAAACGACAAGCTGTTTAAATCAAAGGAGGGTAAAAGCGACGGCAGAGTATATTCATTTGCCATTCCTCTTGTTAACGCAACATAGATCCCTAAACCGCCTACAGCTAAAGCTAAAAACATTTTGATTACAGCCGCTCCATTTAAAATCCAGATACTGTCTGATATCGGGTAAAAACTAATCAAAACTACAAGCCAAATAAAGATAAGCTGAATGATCAAAGAAGCAAAAGTTCCAAGTTCATGATTCGTTATGATCGTGATCAATTCTGGACACATCACTGCTAACGAAGCCAGCCACAAAGGAAAATTGATCCAATAATACCAAGCAACTCTTGACCCCCATCTATGACCGTAAGCTTTAGTTACCCAGTCATAGATACCGCCATCACCAATATAAGTAGTGCCTAACTCAGATGAGATCAAGCCATATGGAACTAAAAAGGCGATCAATAAAAACAACCACCAAAAATATTGAGAATTTCCAATGGCAGCTACCGGAGCCGCTGCCTCCGCCACAAAAACTACACAAATAACTGATAATATCGCACTGAACAGGCTGAACTTTTTCTTTGTTTTATCCATTTTTTTGAACTCCTTTTATGATGAACATCTCCGTTCTAATAAACTTCGTGAAAAATCAGTAAGGTCAATTCCTCCTGAGTCATTCGACGAATTTATTAAAAACAGCTCTCCTCTACAGTGATTTTCCTAAAAACAGCTCTAAATCAGTCCTGGCGATCAGCTGATCTATTTCTTGGTTTTTTTTCTTAAGCTCAGCCTGTTGATCAAAGTACACTAAAATCCCTCTGATCGAGGTCAATCGATTTCCTGCTTCTTCAAAACAAATCGAGTAGGATGCATCCATGACTTCATCCGTCACTTCTTCACCTCTGCTGGCAGGTAGACAATGCATGAATTTACAATGTGGAGCGGCTTTTTTGATCATTTTGTTTGTTACCTGATATTTAGGGTAAAATATTTTTAGTCTCTCTTCTTCCGATAATTCTGCATCGTATAAACCATACCAAACATCAGTATAGACAAAATCTGCATCTTTTAATGCTTCTGTTTCATTATCCGTAACTTTCAGCGAACCGCCTGAATCAGCACAAGTCTTGCGGATACGCTCCTGGCGGTCTTCGCTCAGTTGATAACCGGCGGGGCCAAAATGAACGAAATCCATTCCCATTTTTGTTGTGATCAATCCTAGAGAGAAACACACTTGTGTCGCATCCCCGACAAAAACGACCTTGCAGTCTTCTAACTTTTTCCCAGCAGGCAAGTGTTCGATCATCGTACATAGATCGCCGAGTTCCTGAGTTGGATGATTATAATCTGACATTCCATTGATCACCGGGATTTCCGCATGCTTCGCTAAATCATAAACACTTTCATGTCTGTCCACACGAGCCATTAAAAGATCAACCAATCGACCTAGCACTTTGCTCGTATCTTCAATCGTTTCATGCCCGCCTAGCTGAATCTGACCTGGAGCTAAATACTGTGCATGACCGCCCAGTTGTGTCATTGCTGTCTCAAAAGAAACTCTGGTTCTAGTAGATGATTGTTGAAAAATCATTCCTAATGATTTGTTTTTTAATAGCGGCGGATAGTAGCCGGTTTGAATGCATTTTTTGATTTTCAACGATAAATGAATGATTTCCATCAACTCTTCTCTGGTAAAATCCTCAGTGGTAATAAAATCTTTGACAGTCATAAATTTTTCCCCCTGCTTAATTTTTTGTTCAGCAATCAGCTTCCCTTGCGAACTTACGGTTTCACCTTAGCATCCACTCTAAAAGTTGAGTATCAACTTCGGTTCTGTTTTAGGCGGATAGTAAAATAAACCTTTCTAAACTCGGGATGGTTTAGAAAGGTTTACCTTGATAATTACAGACTGCCATTCTTTAAAATGTTATAATCAACTCATGATCAAGAACTGCTGCTAGTTAAAAACAGGCACAATATCCTTCTTATGTCGCTTGGATATTTACCACTATTTTATCAAAAAGGAGCAAATGTACGGATGCACTCATTTTTATTTATAATGTTTTTTTAGTCGTCATATATGCCATTGCAGCAACTCTATCCGGAACTTATTATTTTAAAAAGAAGCAGCCTCTTTACTTAGCAGTCAGTCTCTTATTTATTTTTTATATATTTGATAATACGATTATTTACATGACTGAATTTATTGATTGGTTTTCTAATTATTATGACGCTCTATTTATGACTGTCCCGGCATTTAAAACAGTCATTTTTATAGTGACTGCGATTTGTACTGTGTTTATCACAAACAATGTCTTAAAAATCAAAACACCGGTTTTACAATACACCAGTTTGATCTTGCTGAGTTTACTTTTGATGTTCATCCCTATGCTGCCGGCCAGTGCCTTAAAGGTATGGCTGTACTATTTTCCTAACCAAGTCTTTTTATTTTATATCAGTGCAAGCAGTTTACAGATCATTAAAAAAAATCCAGAAAAATATACGGCTCCCAGCCGCCAATTATTTAAAAAAATTTTAAAAGTGACGCTCTTCTTTTCGATCCTCATTGTTTTGGAAGACACATTTGTTATTTTTAGTGTGGATGTTTACACGGACATCTTGGTAAGGATCAACAATAGGAATGTCAGTGAAGACATCCTTTCTATATTTTACGCCGTCTGCACGATCCGTTATTTCTTTAATTTGTTGGTTCCGGCAGATACGATCAACTTTTCTGCCCATAATAATTTATCCATAAATATCAGCACAACTAACGAAAAAAAAATATTGGATTCCTTCTATACTCAATATGACTTTACTACTCGCGAACAAGATATTCTAAATAAAATATTGCAGGATAAAAACAATCAAGAGATCTCCGACGAATTATACATCTCTATCGGAACCGTCAAATCACATATTCATAACATTTTCCAAAAGTTGGATATAACCAAACGAAATCAAATATTTTCACTCTATCAGGAATTTCTAAATGAAAACAAAGAAAAATAATCGATCCCGCTCTGTTTTTTTACTACAAAGAAATAGTTTCTTCCGCTCTGCAGTTTTTTTTGCAGCAGGTCGCCTCATTGTAAAGATAAAACAAAAAAATAACGAGGGATCAACACCCCTCGCCGCTAATATTCCATAAAAAAATCTCTTTCAATTTGTTCATACTATTTTATCGGTATTATATAGTATAATTTGGTTCATTTTTTTCGTCTTATTCTTCTCCGGATCCCGGTGTGGAGGCGATCAAGTCCAACTCGCCTTCAAGACGCCATTGTTTGATGCCGTTTGGCAAGATAAAATGGACCCCCTTCTCTATTGGATATGTGTCTTCCTGATTCGTATCATCTTCTGTGACGACTAGATTTCCAGCTCCATTTACCACACTTACTAAGGTATAAGGAGCTTGGCGCTGAAAATTCAATCTGCCGACAATTTTCCATTCATACACAGAGAAAAACGGTGCCTCAACAAAAGTCGTGAGGCTTGAAGTCCCTTTATTGACCTGCTTGATCGACTGCTTTGGATCCACATGCGGGACATTCGTTACTTCGATCGATTGCTTGATATGCAGTTCACGCGGTTTCCCGGTATCATCCACGCGATCATAATCATAAACACGATAAGTTGTATCGCTGCTTTGTTGAGTTTCTAAAATCATGATCCCCTTTCCGATACCATGGATCGTACCGCTGGGAACATAGAAAAAATCGCCTTTTTTTACTTTTATTTTA
>JAATEZ010000016.1 GCA_015655485.1 Lactobacillales bacterium
AATGCTCAACGCTGCTAAGATGGCGAATGATGAAATCAATGATGACGGAGGGATCAATGGTAAGAAAATCGAACCAACTATTATGGACTATGGATCAGATCCAGCGATGGCGACTGAAAAAGTACAAGAACTTATTTTAAAAGATGAAGTGACGGCTATAGTCGGAACAAATTCTTCATCTACTAGATTAGCCGTGATCCCGACTATTGAACAATATAATTCTTTATTAGTCTATAACACATATTATGAGGGAGAAACGCCTTCGCCAAATGTCATTTATACAAACACTGTTCCCAGCCAGCAAATTGCTGAGTTTATTCCTTGGATCATGAAAAATCTAGGAAAGAAAATTTATTTTGTAGGTTCAGATTATGAATTTCCCAAAAATAGTATTGCTTATGCTAAAAAATTAGTAAAAGAAGGCGGCGGAGAAATTGTTGGAGAAGAATATGCACCGACTGGAGCAACGGATTTCTCTTCCATTGTCAATAAAATCAAAGAAGCTGACCCGGATGTGGTTTTCTCAGCTGTTGCAGGGAATAGCAATGTACCATTTTATAAAGCATACAGTCAATATGGAATGGATATAAGTACCACGCCGATTGCTTCAATAACTATGCAAGAGTCCTCGGTCAAAGGAGTTGGAGAAGCGGCAGTGGGCAGCTATTCTTCATTTGATTACTTTAACTCTATTGATACGACTGACAATAAGAAATTTGTTCAGGACTATACTAAATTGTATGGAACGGATACGACAGTGACAAATCAGGCGGAGGGAGCTTATCATGGAGTATATCTGCTTGCGGCAGCTTTGAAAAAAGCAGATTCACTGAAGACAGAAAAAATCATTTCAGCATTTTCCGGTTTAGAGATCGATTCTCCGGCAGGTAAAATAAAAATGGATACCAAAAATCATCATGCTTGGTTACCGAATTACATTGGGCAGGTTAATAAAGATTTGAGTTTTGATATTGTTTATAAATCTGATGGATTAGTTGAACCGGTTATTGAATAATTGGGACTGCTTAATTAAAAAATATCAATAACAGTATGACGAGAGAAGGAAAAAATACCGATTATAAGCAGCTTTTGCCAAATTTGATCATCGAAAGCCATAATTGTTCGATTTTTTGGCAGTAGCTGCTTAAAAGTTTTTTAGTTTTTGTGATCTTTTTTAAGAAAGGTGGATTTTCAAATGGGACTTTTTTTATCTCAATTGATCAATGGTCTAAGCAATTCTGCGATCCTGTTTATTGTAGCCATTGGCTTAGTGATCATTTTTGGTATGATGGATGTAGTTAACATGGCACATGGCGACTTTATTATGCTGGGTGCCTATTGCGGAGTGACACTGATCAATCAACTTAAATTACCCTTCGCTGTTGCGGCAATTTGTTCCTTTTTGTTTGTAGCTTTTTTGGGAGCCGTTGTTGAGCAGGTGATGATCAGAAAATTATATGGCAAGGTAGCGGAAACATTGTTGGGAACTTTTGCTCTCACATATATTTTTCAGCAAGTCATCCGCTTGATTTTTGGTCCGGAAGACCAGCACATGGCTATTCCGATAAAAGGAAGTTTTACTTCTGGAAAAATCACTGTTCCCTATTACAATATTTTTTTAATTTTTATAGCGATTGCGATTTTAATTGTCACATTACTGTTAATGTATAAAACCTCTTATGGTGTTCAATTAAGAGCAGTTACACAGAATAGGCAAATGGCTCAATGTTTAGGGATCGATACAGCCAGAATAGATCGTATCACTTTTTCATACGGTTGCGGTCTTGCCGGTCTTGCTGGTGCTTTGATCGCTCCAGTTATGAGCATCACACCAGGAATGGGAACGACTTATATTGTAGATAGTTTTCTTGTAGTGGTTTTAGGCGGATTGAATTCAGTGATTGGAACCTTTGGCGGTGCTGCTGTGATTAGTGAATCAGTGACCTTGATGGCTGGTTATATGAGCGAAACAACAGCTAAATTGCTGGTTTTCGTTGTCATCATTGTTTTGATTCGATTTAAACCGCAAGGACTATTTTCGTCAAAGGAAAGAAGGTAAGTATTTTATGCAAAAATTAAAACAAATCACGTTGGATAAATGGTTGGCTTTGGTCATATTAGTGATTTTACTAGTTATTCCTTCTTTTACTACTCTTTATAGTACTCAATTATTTGGGAAAATTATTGCTTATATGATTTTTGCTTTAGCACTAGATATTCTTTGGGGAAGCGCTGGTCTGATGAATCTTGGCTTTGCAGTGTTTTTTGGTTTAGGCGGTTATATTTTTGGTATATCTATGGCTTCGCAGAATGGACTGCCGCCATTTATGTCTTATGGAGGTTTAGAAAAATTGCCGTGGTTTTATGAACCATTAAAAAGTCCAATATTAGCAGCCTTGTTAGGGATAGCGATACCAGCTCTTGTTGCAGGTGTGCTGGGATATTTTATCTTTACCAGTAAAATTAAGGGAGTCTTTTATAACATCATAACATTAGCCTTTGCTGGACTATTTGAATTATTTATAAAAAATCAGCAGGTCTATACTGGTG
>JAATEZ010000088.1 GCA_015655485.1 Lactobacillales bacterium
ACAAATCGTGGAAGTACGAGCATCAAGAAGCTGACTAGAGAAGGAGAGTTAAAAAAACTGACTTTTTCTAAGGGCAGTGTGGATGATTTCGAACTTTTAGATCGGAAAATGATAATAGCTGCTTCCTATCATTTAAAATTGCAGGAAATATACCTGACAACAGAGCAAGAAGAAATGCAAATCAGTCAGTTTCAAACTTTTGATCCAGATCCAAGTACTATCAGTATCCCGGAAATGCATACTTTTTATCAGGGAAATGCAGCGATCGATTACTATGTGATAAAACCTCTTGATTTAAAAAAAGGAAAAAAATATCCAGCGATATTAACCATTCATGGCGGACATAAATGTGCCTATGGGAAAGAAGTTTATTTTCATGATTTTCAAGTATGGTCATCGGCTGGTTATTTTGTTATTTACAGCAATCCTCGCGGAAGTGACGGGTATGACGATACTTTTGCTGACATTATTGGAAAAAACGCCATTGTAGATTATCAGGATGTGATGAAGGCATTAAACTTGGCGATTGCCGATTATCCTGAAATTGATCAAAGGAGATTAGCAGTCACTGGAGGTTCTTATGGCGGTTTTTTAACAAACTGGATCATCACACATACAGATAAATTCAAATGTGCCGTTTCTCTTCGGGGAATCAGTCATCGGGTCACTAAATTTTTAACCGGAGACAGTGGTTATAGATACCCCTTAGTTTCTTTAGGTAATGACATTTGGAATGAATATGAAGGGCATTGGAACTTTTCTCCAATCAAATATGCGCAAAATTGTCATACGCCTACGTTGTTTATGCATTCTCAAGAAGATTATAGATGCCCGGTAGAAGAAAGCATCCAGATGTATACGGCTTTAAAATTAAATCGAATAGAAACTAAATTAGTGATTTTTAAAAATGAAAGTCATGGTCTATCGGTTACCGGAAAACCCAGAGCTAGAATCAAGCAATGCCGGGAAATATTAGAATGGTTTCAGAAATATTTATAAATGTTAAAAATATAAAAAAATGAAAAGGGGAAGAGAATGAAGAAAAAGTTAGTTTTGTTAATAGGGGTGGTTGTGCTGTTTGCTGCAGCAGGATGTTCAAAAAACAAAGAGGTTGAATCAAATAGTGATGAAAAAGCCAGTTCTGCCAAGAATGAATTGGTTGTGGCCATAGCCAATGAGCCTGCTAGTTTAGATCCGCAAAACTCTGGGGTAGTTTCTTCGTATCAAGTTCAGGAAATGCTGTTTAATACATTAATTACGAAAGATGAAAAAGGTAAATTTCATCCTTCTTTAGCTAAATCTTGGAAACAAATAGATGATACTACCATTAGATTCAAGCTGCGGGATGATGTTACTTTTCATAATGGGGAAAAGTTGACCGCTGAAGATGTACGCTATACTATCCAGCGAGCAACGGAATTACCGCTTTCTGCTTCTATATTTACAGCATTCGATGGTGTGAATACAAAAGTTATTGATGATTTAACTGTGGATATAAAAACGAAAGAGCCATTTGCAGGAGCGATGAACTATTTGGCAACCCCATCAAGAGCAAATATTGTTTCTAAAAAAGCCGTAGAAGAAGAAGGCTTAGATGGATTTGGCATCAGCCCTGTAGGGACCGGTCCTTTTAAATTCAAAAAATGGATTTCTGGAGATCGGATCGTATTAGAAAGAAATGATGATTTTTTTGGCAAAAAAGCAACTTACAAGACCTATATTGCAAGAATCATTCCGGATGCAAGTGTTCGTTCAATGGAGTTAGAATCCGGCGGAGTCGATTTTCTATATAATGTCAATCCAGCGGATTATGACCGCTTAAAAGAAAATAAAGATATAAAAATATTGACTGGTACAGGTTATACGCATGAAATATGGCAATTTAGTATGCAGGCTGACGAGTTTTCGGACATTCGTGTTAGACAAGCGTTTGCGTTTGCTTTAGACATCCCGGCAATTGTAAAGACCGTATATGGAGAATTAGGCACTCCTGCCGATTCGGTGTTTAGTGATAAAGTATTTGGTCATGTCAGCATTGGACCGCTCAAACAAAATGTGAAAAAAGCCAAGCAGCTGCTAAAAGAAGCCGGATACGGAGATGGATTTAAAACTGAAATAACCTTTGGAGAAAGTGCGACGACTCAAGCGATGCTTGAAATTGCACAGCAAATGTGGTCCGAGGTGGGAATAGAAGTAAAAATAACATCGTTGGATCAAGCAACTTATAAAGATAATAACGCTGCCGGCATAACCAGATTTGGTCGAAGCAATTTTACTGCTTCATCAGGGGATCCTGATCACGCGTTGGCAAATTGGCAGTCAGGGTATAAAGGAGCTTTTAATGCGAATGATAGTCATATTGATGAATTAATGGCAAAAGGCCGCGCAGAGCTGGATGAGAAAAAGCGAAAAGCAATTTATGCAGAACTTCAGGAGTATTGCTGGAATACCTATTATTCTATCCCTGTAGTATTTCCAAAGGTTAGTTACGCCTACAGCAGTAAAATCACTAATTTTAAATTTGATTCTACAGAACAACCTGATCTTGCCTATCTTAAATTTAGTAAATGATCATGTGTCAATTATTTTTGAGTCGTGAGTGAAATAGATCCATTCATTAGAACAAATGAAAGAACAAGTCTTAAAAACGAATAAGCAGCGGGCAAAAGCAGCTTCTTCAAGGGAAAATAAAACTGATCAGAAAACAGGAGAAGCTTTTTCGGATATTCTTATCTTTTTCTTGAAGCTTTAGACTTTTGTCCCAGTTTCATTCATCATCATTATTCTTACAGGAATTGGAGAGAAGTTCATGAAAATTGAAAATGTTAAAGTTATTTTAGCCAATCGCTATTTGTTTGTTGAAATATATACGGACACGGGACTGGTAGGTGTAGGTGAATCTGGTGCATGGGGCTTTTTGGATGCTTCAAAAGAAGCCATTATTTTATTTAAAGAATATTTAATTGGGAAAAATCCTTTGTTGATCGAGCATCATTGGCAATATATGTATCGCTGTTGGCATTTTAGAGGTGCGGCAATCATGGGAGCCATCAGTGCAATCGATATTGCCCTTTGGGATATTGCAGGAAAATATCATGGGGTTCCTGTATATGAGTTATTGGGGGGACAAGTTCGGGATAAAGCCAGAGTTTATTATCATGTAGGCGGAAGAGATGAAAATGAGGTGCTCCAAAATTTAAAAAAAGCAAAAGAACAAGGATACACAGCTGTCGGACACCTGTCTCCTTTTCTGGATGGTCCAAGATCTGAGCCGTTCTTTGAACCTTACAGCAAATTGATCCATCAAGCAATAGAACGAGTTTATCACTACAGAGAGGCGGTTGGTTATGACGTTGACTTGTGTATTGAACTTCATAGAAGGCTAAAACCTGCAGAAGCGATTGCTTTTTCAAAAGGAATCGAAAAAGTTCTGCCCCTGTTTATTGAAGATCCTACTACACCTGACAATTTTGATTCGACTGAGCTCATTGCCAAAAAAACAACAATTCCGATCGCAACAGGAGAAAGATTTAATTCACCGCAAGAGTTTGCCCAATTGATAAAAAGAGACGGAGTAGCCTATATCAGACCAGATGTATGTATGGTCGGAGGGATCACTGCGACAAAGAAAATCGCAGCGATCGCTGAGGCTAATGATATTATGGTTGTTCCTCACAGCCCATTAAGTCCTGTATCCACTGCGGCTTGTTTGCAAATCGCGGCGACGATCCCTAATTTTTCTTTATTAGAATTTGCCGGAGATGATCAGCCGGCATTGTCGGAACGTTACGGTTCAACCAGCGTTGAAAAAGGTGTTGTTAAAAAAGATGTGGTAACAGAAATCTTTGCCTGCAAAGAAGGATTTATGGAATTGCCCAAAAGCAATGGAATTGGAACGGCATTAGTTGATGATATTGAAAAAAAATTCCCTTATTCTAAAAGACCTATTTTGACTAGAACAGGAATAGACGGCTCAGTAATAGATCAGT
>JAATEZ010000120.1 GCA_015655485.1 Lactobacillales bacterium
AAAACAATATCGGCTTTAAGAATCATTGTAACTGCTTTTTCTAAAATATCCTCAAAATCTTCATTGTTCACCTTTTTAAAAAAATCTTTGACAGGAATCGTGATATCATAATTAGAGTTTGTGGTATCTTTTTTTTGCCGTTCTCCTTTAAGCTCATATTTCATTTCTGAGAAGCCTTCATAACCCATTTTATTGCAGAATCGTAAGATAGTCGTTGTAGAAACGTGGGCTGCATTAGCTAATTCTCGAATAGTCATCTTTTCAACTTTATGATTATTTGAAATAATATAATTATAAACAACCAACTCTAAATTATTTAATTCCCTAATTTTATCATAGTTGAACATTTGATCCAGCCTCCGTTGCTTTATTGGTGTTAAATGAATGAACGAATCTTTTCATTGAAAAAGTAAAACATGATCTGCGCTATCACTCACCTATTTTTACACATTTGTCTTTATTTAGCAATTCCCGCAACTGAGTACAAATTCAAGTATGAAAACTAGAATAATATTTGATCTAATGAATGGAATAAAAATAAAGAAGTGATAAAGAGTACAAGCCCTCCCACTTCTTTATTCGCATATTCGCTAAAGCAACATCATTCCTAACCGTCTTTTTTTACTCTGACTTGCATTAAAAAAACTTCATTTGACTAAGTACAAATGACCGCCTGACCGATTCAGTCCGGTTTTCATTCTTTCTAGATCCTTCCTGCAAAATCAACCCCTCATTCAATGCAGTTAATTTTTTTCATGTTTTAAAATCACTATTGATTTCTGCAATGATTTAACAAAACCCTTCTCACTATAGACCAAAACATTGGTACTGTATAATTTTGCAGCAAAAATCAGCAGCAATATAGTAGCAGCAAGTGAAATTCCGATTGAAAGAAAAATCCCTCCAGTAGAAACCACTCCCGCAGCAATCTGATAAAGCATGATAAAAGGAGATACAAACGGAACATAAGAGGCGATCGTCATAATGATATTTTCAGGGCTGCTTATCCCCAAAATGATCCCAATCATTAATCCTACCATAGATAAATAAGTAACTGGCTGGATCGCTTTGACTGAATCCTCTGCTTTGGAAACTAATGAGCCGCAAAGTGCCGCTAAACCTGAATAACCTAGAACTCCCAAAACAAAATAAATAAGATTATAGCCTACCAGACTGCGCAACAATTCTTTTATACTAATAAATTTGAAAAAGCTTTTTACAAAGGATAAATCTTTAACAAAATAATAGGCGATTCCTGCCATTAAACCATACAGCAGCATTTGGGTCAAGCAAACCAGCAAAACACCGATAATTTTCCCGAAGAATTGTACCTTGGCAGTAGAACTGGATAATAAGACCTCCATGATCCTGGTTCCTTTTTCAGAAGCTACTTCTGTTGCGATCACATTAGCATAAGAATAGATGATAAACCACATAAAGAATGCCACTGCCATTGCTCCAACGGTCATGATCATTGTTTTATTATCATCTTTTTGATTTACACTGATTTTCTGACTTTCAAAAGGAACAGAGGTAAATAATTTACCCAGATCATCAGAAGAAAGGTTCAAAGAGACCGCTGTCAGGTTCATTTGCAGCTGGTTCAGCGTTGCAACCATAGCCGCAGTATCAATCCGTTCCCCTTTTGTATCTGTATAAAAAACGGCTGAAAGCTCCTGATTGTTATCTGAAACAAGAAGATATCCTCCAATATTTTCTTGTTTGACTGCTTTTTTGGCCTCTTTTTCTGTCGTGATCTTCTCTTTGATGTCATATTTATTTTTTGTTCCATTCACTACCGCAGAACGAATTTCTGAATTTTCACTAACTACTGCGATGGCCGGGCTGTCAGCTACCTTGCTGCTGAAATACCCGGAGACCGCCATAATGCCCAGAAGAAAGAAGGGACCCAGGATCATCACAATAAAACTGACTGATTTGACATTGCGCTTATATGTTTCACCGATGACAACTCTCAACTTATTCATTTTTTTCACCGGCTTTCCATTTAAATATTTCTTCTAAAGTTGGCGGCTGTTGACTAAAAACTGGGATATATCCTTGCGCTGTTGCTCGTTCAAAAATAACCTTTCCAACTTCAGGATTCGCCAATACCAATTCTTTTGTGTGATCCAGCCGATCCTGAACACGAATCACCCCTTCGATCGTCAGCAATTCTGCCGATGAAAGAAGCGACTCCAAAAATAATTTCGTGCGGCCAAAAGATTCACGAATAGTGTGAACACGTCCATCTAACACCATCTTTCCATCTTTTAACATGATCAAATGATCACAAATTTTTTCAACATTATCCATATTATGGCTAGAAAAAATAACTGCTGAACCTTGCTCCTTCAACTCAAGAATGCCATCATTCAGCAATTCCGCATTGACCGGATCCAAACCGCTAAACGGCTCGTCCAAAATGATCAGCCTGGGCTGATGGATCAAAGTTGCGATTAATTGCACCTTCTGCTGATTGCCCTTAGATAAGGATTGGACTTTATCCGTTTTTTTTCCTTTCACTTCAAATTTTTCCATCCAAAAATCAATTTGAGGAATGATCTCTTTCTTGGTTTTCCCGCGTAACCGGGCAAAGTAAATCAAATGGTCTTCAATAGTCAGTTTGGGATAAAGTCCCCTTTCTTCGGGCAGATAGCCAATCGTATTATAATCCTTTTCACTCAAATGGTGCCCATTCCAGAGCACTTCCCCGGTATCAGCTGAAAGAAAATCAAGTATCAGCCGAAAGGTGGTTGTTTTGCCTGCGCCATTTTGACCAATCAAACCCAAAATTTTCCCATCAGGAATGCGAAACGACACTTGATCGACTGCCGTCACCCCTCCAAAGGTTTTTACCAAATTCTGAACCTCTAACATTTTTTGATCCTCCTATTTCTTTTTTTACATAAAACTAATTTGTTTATTTAAATTCACTGATCCGTCCCAACTAGAGTAATTGAAAAATTTCAAAAATATATACCAAAATAATGGCTTCTGCATATCTCCATCCCGCTGCCACAATCATCCCCAAAAGGACTTTGATTGGTTTGGATTGTTTCTTGACATAAACTTCCGGAAATCTATAAGTCCGGTTTTTTTAGGATGGTATTCTTTCCTAAAGCTCATTAAAAGCAAACAGATAAATCATAAACATTCAACTAATCACATATAGTGAATCGTTAGCACAGCCGGATAAAATAAGAAGTTTTTTATTTAAAATCAACAGTACCCGAACAATCAGGAATAGAATGAATTTATTTTTTGATCATCGACCGCCAGCGTAATAAGCAACAGCATACTTGCACACTTTGCAATCCTCTTTTTCAAACCAGTAAGTTAAGCCGAGACTGCTCATTAAAAAAAAGCCAGGCGCGAGCATCCTCCCGTTTCATCCGAATGATATTCCATTCGAATGGAAAAGCCAGCCCATTACTAAACACATACTTTTTTCCCTTAACTTTCCATGTGATACTCCTCCATAAGCTGTCCACCTACTTGATAGAAAATTTTTCGCCGCTGAAAATCTTGTTTTAAAACTGCTTCTCCCTTTGATAGGACTTGATAAATTTTTTACGTTCCGTATTTTTATAAATTGAATGGCCTACCTGTGCTTCGGTTGTATGAGTACCAGTAAAATCAAATAGATGGAATCTGTCAGCGCTTCATCCGTAGAAATGCTTCTACTATATTATTAGCAGGTATATCTGGTATATCTGTTAATAATATAATAATATATTCCCGTTTTTTTATAAAGCCTTTTTTGGAAAGGGAAAATCATTTTATGGCCATCAGCAAGTAAAAGTGACCGGGAAACAATATTCCGGCCACTTTAAAAACAAGCTATCCATTCTTTTTTTGCTGCCACTCCTTAGAATAATAATACGGATCTATTCTATATCGGGGAACATTCTCATGTTCTAAAAAAATTTGGACATTTTGATCTAAGGCCAGCCAACCGCGCCAGCCAAGATGAATAGTGTCTTCCATAAAATATTTTTCTTTTCCTTTATCAGAGAAATCAACTACGTTATTAAATCCCTGACTGGTCAGCTGTTGCTTGATCTTTGCTGAAAACTCCGCCAACATAGGCGCTGATAGTCCAGTATAATTTGACCATCTTTCATTCACGGGTGGAATAACAAACAGAACATCCATCTTCTTTTTTGCTATCTCATCCAATACTAATTGGAAATCAGAAAATTCTGGTGAACTGCGATAATCAAAAGTTTGTTGTGACCCTGCTAATTCTTTCAATCGTCTATGGATCTTTTCATTATAAAAATGATTATTAATATCAAAATCATTGTCACTGCTTGCTTTTTCTCCTTGTTGATCAGCGACACGTTCCAATCTGGAAAGATCATAGGTCGCCGGTAATTTTTTCTCTTCAGTTTCGACCTTATCCTTGCGGCTGATAAGATTGAAACGACTAAAAAAATCATCCTCTCTAGATAAAAAATTTATCTGGATCTGGCAGATAAATTTTTGCCGTTTGGTCAGAGGTTCACCTGCTGCGATCCGGACCAGCATCTTCTTTGTGCTTTCCTCTTCTTGAGAAAAAGAAAGCTGCAGCAATCTCTTGGCACAGTATTTTGAGCTATCGTCAGGTTTCTCTGTTTGACTCAACCACTGATAGACTTGTAAAGGAGAATAATAATGAGCAAACATCCCTCTGCTCACACCATTGGAAACAAACCACTGCGGTGAAAGAATAAAAACAATTTTTTTCCCTTCAGCCGCTCCTCCCATTGATTGTAAACTCAAAAAATGGGTCAACGATTGCGTTCCCGCACTGCCTAAAAGAAAAGGCTGGTAAGGGCGATGATACTTATTCGCTAAGACGGAGGGATGAAAACTGTCCATACGAGTCAATTCGGATGAGCCGAAAAAAGGCAGATAGTGTATATTTCCCACTGCTTGATTTTTTATGGTATCTCCTTTTAAGATTTCTAGAGACATCGAAGTAGCCGCTTCTGTTAATTTTTTATCACTCAACTTGCCAAAATGAAAAGGAGCTAAAAATAAAATTGCAAAAATAACGAGAGCCGTTAGAAAAGGTCCAACTGCTTTTACCACATTTTTCCTGAAACTCATCCTTGTGAATCCTTTAATTGTTGTATTATTTTTCTTGGGGTCGACCATTGCTTTCGGTCAAATTCTGATACTGGGATCGAAATTTGAAAATGATCCTCTAATTCTACTAAAAGTTGAATCGTTCCCAGAGAATCCAGTAAATTTTCCGCAAAAATATCGATATCCAAGTTATTTTTCACTTCATCAGTCCCCGTTATTTCTTCTAAAATTGTTAATACTTCTTCGTTCATGGATAATTCCCCTTTTCTAGTGATCATTATTCTGTTTTTTAGTGAAGCGATTTAAAGAATGTGTCAAGAAATCCTGAAAAAATTAAAAAACTCAAACAAACTGCATGGAAAGTCAATCCAACGGCCAAAAATTTGGTCCATCGGCTGCTTGGGATCTTCGCTTGATGTTTCCGCTTAAAGCGTGTCCATCTATCGGTCAGAATGATGAGACCTGCGTGATAAAGCCCATAGACCAAATAGTACCAAGTGAGTCCATGCCAAGCTCCCATCAAGAGAAATAACCCCAGATAGCCTGCATAGGAAGCTGTCACACGACTCTTAAAAATCTTTTTTTTAATTAAAGTAAAGACTAAACGCATATAGACGTAATCTCTAAACCAAAAAGACAAAGACATGTGCCAGCGATTCCAGAAATCCTTGATATTGACACTTAAAAACGGTTTATTAAAGTTAACAGGAGTCGCATAGCCCATCAGATAACTAGTCCCGACCGCAAAAAGACTATATCCGGCAAAGTCAAAAAATAGATACATACTATAAACATACATATAGAATAATAAATTTATGGAAAATCCCCGCTCAGCCAGCGCTGCTGAAGCAACAAATGGTAAGAGTTGTTTCCCCAATAAATAGCCCAAAATAAATTTATACAAAAATCCGAGAAAAATCATCTGGATTCCCTTACCTAAAAGCCCCACATACTCAAACCTTTCTGGAACATTTTCTAGGTCTCCGACAAATCTGCGATAACGATCGATTGGTCCCGATGAGATCGTTGGAAAGAAAAGCAGGAACTGCAGAAAATAACTTATTTTATATTCTTTGATCACTCCATCATGGATTTCCATGACTACCTGTACCGACTTAAAGGTCAAATATGAAATACCCAAAAATCCAATAAACGAGATCCCGCCAGTCACAAGTGGTGTCACTTTGACTATGATCAAAGGTAAAATCGCCAGCAGAACAGCACTATAAAAGAATAATTGTCCTCTTTTTTGGTTGAACCAAAAAAAAGTCGAGACCAGTGCTATTTGCCAAACTATATAGAAAATCAAGGCGATTCCCTGGCTTTTATTGTTTCCTCCAAAGCTGAGGATCAGAAAGAAAAAGGTCAGCAAATTTTGATACCACATGCTCCTTTTTCCCTCCAACAAGCGAAGGATCAAAGGCAGCAGCAGAATAATCAAAAGGATAAAATAGTACGGAGTCTCATAGGGAGATAGTGACTTCATAAGACATTCACCCTATTTATGAGCCGCTTGCGATCAATTTTCCCATTGGATGATAAAGGCATCGCATCAAGATATTCGAATTTTTGCGGGATCATATACGCCATTATTTTTTTCTGCAACTCTAATTTTATTTTTCTGGTCAATGGATAACCCTGGTCAATATTCAGAGGAGCCGGAACAATAAAAGCCACAAGCTGTACTACTTTGCCCGCTTGACTTTTCGGGACCACTATCGCTGATTTTACAAAGGACACTGCTGTTAAATGCCGTTCAATCTCTTCTAACTCCATGCGATAGCCATGTAATTTCACTTGAAAATCAGTTCTTCCCTGATAAAAAAACAAATCCCCCACCTGAGTTGCCAAATCTCCGGTATGATACGCCGGCTGATGTCTATAAATGGAAAAAGCTTCTGAGTTTTTTTGCGGAGCATTCAAATATCCCTTTGAAACACTTGGACCGCAAATCACCAGTTCTCCCGTTTCTCCCGGTTTCAAAATTTCCCCCTGCTCATCCATTAGTAAAATTTTTGTACCGCTTTTAGCATAACCAATCGGAAGCTGCTCGTATTGTTGTAAAATAGATCGTGTGATCTCGATTTGAGTGACTGCGACTGTAGTTTCTGTCGGTCCGTATAAATTAAAAAATCTTGCTTCAGGGAATCTAGAAAAAAGTTTTTCCACAGTCTTTTTTGTCAAGACTTCGCCGCAAAAAAGAAAATGAGTCAATCTTGGATGGTTCAAACCATTAAATTCCGGATCCATCAAACACAAATCAATAAAAGAAGGGGTCGATACCCAGACATTCACGGTCAAACCAGCGAGTTTTTGGTACAGATTTTTAAAGTCAGATACTTCTTCTTTGAACAAAGGCTCCAGTTCTCCTCCTGAAAATAAAGCAGGATAGATATCCATGACAGACAAATCAAACGAATAAGGTGCTTGAGAAAGATAGCTCCATCCTGATTTCAGACCAAAGTCTGTGCCGATCCATTTCGTAAAGCTGACCAAATTATCATGACTGATCTGCACTCCCTTGGGATCTCCTGTGGTCCCTGAAGTAAAAATGATATAAAAATTTTGATTTCCTCTTACTGCCCAATCCCGTTGACATTTTTGACCTTTCTTAAAAATATTTCTTAGAGAATCAGCGGAATAAATGATTTCATCCGGATTATTAAAAGGCCATTCTGCTACCGCCAGCACAATTTGAACTTTGGCTGTCTGTTTAATTTTAGCGATCCTCTCTGCTGGAGTTCCACTCTCTATCGGAATATAAGCGGTCCCTGCTTTCGCGCAAGCTAAAAAGCAGACGATCATTTCAAACTCTGATCCGCCATAGACAATAATTGGCCGGTCGAGATCGCTTTCTGCTTTAAGGCTCGCCGCTAAAGAATCTGAGAATTTCTTTAAATCCCTATACGTATAGGTTTGCCGACCATTTTTATAGCAAATTTTTTCAGGATCATTTATGGCCCAAGAATCAATTCTTGCCGTAATATTCATTGTAGACACTCCTTTTTTAAAATTCATTATAGATAAAAGTTGATCCATTGGTGTGATTAAAATGATATAAATAAAGCAGTAAAAGCATTATCGCCAGGTAAAAAAAAGTTTTAGCAGCAAACTCCAGAACAAATTTTGTATTTTCAGCAAAAAGTATTTTTTTGATTTTATCTGACATAAATACAAACTCCTTTGATTTTTTGAGAGGCTCATAACAAAACAGCACAAACATTAAACTTTGGATAACTTTCATGGATCAGAATAACAAAATATGACTAAGAATATATAAAGTAAATCTTAATTTTTCTTAAGTCGCAGTATTTCATCTTTGAAATTGATTATAGTAATCATGGAGTTTTATTTTTAATGGAGGAAAAGGAAATGAAGACACAAACTACCCTTCTGATTGTAGATGATGATCCTGAAATCAGACAAGTTATTCGGATTTTTCTCGAAGGAGACGGTTTTCAGATCGTGGAGGCTGAGAATGGAGACCAGGCATTACAGCTGTTGAGAACTGAAATAGAGCTTATTATTTTAGATATTATGATGCCGGGCAAATCAGGCTTCGTTGTTTGCAGCGAGATGAGAAAGATCACTTCGGCCCCCATTCTTTTCTTGAGCGCCAAATCAGATGAATCTGACAAGGCTCTTGGTTTTTCGGCGGGCGGGGACGATTTTATTGTCAAACCATTCTCCTATACAGAGCTGCTGCTGCGTGTCAAAGCCTTGCTGAGAAGATACCAAAAGTATGGTTCGAAAGAGATCAGGTCTGCAGAAGAAGTCATTCAAATCAAAGATCTGAGTATCTCTACCCTGCTGAATAGTGTTATAAAAAATGGTCATAGACTGGAGCTGACAGAATTAGAGTATCAGATCCTCTTACTTTTAGCGAAAACACCTAATAAAATTTTCACAATTGAAAACATTTATGAGAGCATTTGGCAAGAACCTTATTATTATACTTCCAATAATACCGTTATGGTCCACATCCGCAATCTAAGAAAAAAACTGCAAGATGAGTCCGGCAAAACAAACTACATTATCAATATTTGGGGAAGAGGATATAAAATTGACTACATCCAAAAAAATTAAACCAAAAATGAATTCATTGAATGTTAAATTGGCTCTTTTGGTCTTGTTTTGCTTCATTTTATCTCTATGCGTTTTTACCGGTGTCCATATGCTTACTGAGACCTTCATCGATTCTCATCTGCTTACTTCAAAAAAAATGAAGATCACCCGTAAAAAAATTGCTGATAATTTACAAGCGTATGTAACTTCCAATAATTTATCTAAAGATGAAATAAATAAAATAAAAAAATGGACGAACACTCAAAAATATTTGACCATCACTATTTATGATAATGATCAGATTTTATTCTCTGAAAATAAAAAGGTAGATGAAAATATCAGCTATGATTTCCTGTCTGATGAATATTTTTACTATGTAGGCACTTATCCCTTAGTCTTCTCTGATGGAAATACTGATTTAGAGATCATGACTTATTTCAACATCAAATACACTAACTATTCAACTTATCTAAGTCTGGCTGTAGCCGGGATCTGCTTTTTCTTGCTTTTCTTGGCCGTTATTAAAAGAAAGACAAGGTATATCTCTAAATTAAAGGATGAGATGGATAGCATTGGGGGCGGGATGCTTGATACAAAGGTCATGATCGAGGGAAACGACGAGCTGACGCAATTAGCTTCAAGTATTGATTTAATGCGGATCGCCATCATCAAACAGCTGGAAGACATTGATCGGGCCAATCAATTCAATAAAAAAATAGTGACCGAATTATCTCACGATTTACGGACACCACTTACTTCTCTGATCGGTTATTTAGAAATTCTCAAGCTTCATAACGAACTTTCCTCTGAACAAGTAGAAAAATATTTAAAAATCAGTCTAAAGAAATCCTATCAAATAAAGAACATTTCTGCAGAAATATTCAACCGATTTTCTTTAGGCTCCGGAAAACAACTTGAATCAAGCGAGATACCCTTTACACTTGAAATTATAGATGGAAATTTGTTAGTCTCTCAAATTATGGAAGATCTGATGTATGATTTAGAGATCCGGCATTTTAAAGTGATCGATAAGCAAACGGACGTTCCCTTCTATTTGACCGTTAATATTGAGTCTTTACGCAGAATATTCGACAATTGTCTGTCAAACATTCTAAAATATGGTCAGCAAGATTTTCCTGTCTATCTCGAAAGCAAAATAAAAAAAGACCAGATCGTCATTACTCTTTCTAATACTATCCTGCCTTATGAACAACAAAATAAAGATCGAAACGGGATCGGGTTGCTCAGCTGCAGTTCTAACGCTAAAAAAAACAAGGGGTCTTTTGCCTACAGAAGAGATCGCGATCATTTTTATGTCCTAATCAAATTTCCGCTCAATGATTTTTGATTGATCTCATATTTTATGCCTCTCACTCAAAGAATTTTAAAAAAAGCGGCGTGTTCGATGAGCATTTCAAATACCGCTGATTCTTTAGCTATTTTTGGTATCGTCACGATGGACTCGTTGATAAACATTTTCTGCCACTTTCTGAGGCAGCCCGGATGCTTGCAATTCTAATAAAGTCGCTTGCTGAATATTTTTAAGTGATTTGAATTCTTTTAAAAGAGCCTGCTTTCTTTTCGGGCCTAAACCTTCGATCGAATCTAACTGAGAAGAAAAACTGTTTTTACTTCTCAATTGGCGGTGGAAAGTGATCGCAAAGCGATGGACCTCATCTTGAATCCGCTGCAATAAAAAAAATTCCGCCGAATTTCTTTTTAAAGGGATCACCTGCAGCTCTGGTCCAAAAAGCAGTTCACTCGTTTTATGTTTGTCATTCTTAGCCAGTCCGGCAATAGGAATATCCAATCCCAATTGGTTTTCTAAGACTTCTTTTGCAGCATCTACCTGACCTTTCCCACCATCAATCACGATCAAATCGGGAAAAGGCAGATTCTCTTTGATCACTTTAGCGTAACGGCGATAGATCACTTCGCGCATCGAAGCATAATCATCCGGTCCAACGACGGTTTTTATTTTATATTTACGATATTCATTTCTGGCCGGCTTGCCATTTAAGAAAACTACCATGGCCGAGACTGGATTTGTCCCCATCGTGTTCGAATTATCAAAGGCTTCGATTCTTAACGGGATAGGGATGTTCATAGCATTTCCCAACTTTTCAACTGCACCGATCGTGCGTTCTTCCCGCCGCTCCAATAAATCAAATTTCTCATGCAAAGCCACAAAGGCATTTTTATTCGCCAATTCGACTAACTTCTTCTTTTTCCCCCGACGCGGAGTCAGAACCTTTGCCTCCACCAAAGCCGCTACACTTTCACTATCGACTTCTTCAGGAATAAAGATTTCTTTTGGTACAAAATGTTGGTTTTCTTGATAAAATTGACCTATAAAAGTCAAAAAATCTGCCTCGGCTTCGTTATAAAAAGGAAA
>JAATEZ010000083.1 GCA_015655485.1 Lactobacillales bacterium
CAAATTGATTTAAGTCATGACAAAAGCTTGAAACCATACGTTTGGTGTGGTTAAGAAAAGCTGATGTGTCATGGCTTTTTTGTCATTGAAAACGGGTTTCATTTTGCTGGTTTTGGCCAATTCAGATTTTTTCTTAATAGCTGATTTCATGAGGAAGATTTATGGATAAATGACACAATCTTTGAAAAAAAAATAAAGCATCTTTCCTCGGATTGTCTCATTTGTTATGAACCGGATAAGTCAGTCACATTCAGATTTTTCGATAAACAGTTGCAAAATATTTCTTCATGGGATAAACTATTTCTTATATAGAAAGGCGGAATTAGATGACGGATAAGCAACCATATGGCACAGTATTAATAAAAGCTGCCAGAATAATGGATCTATTAGCCTCGACCAATGAGGCTTTATCATTGCAACAGATTTCTCGTGGAACAGATTTAACTTCATCTACCGCATTAAAAATTCTTGATACACTTGTTATCATTGGTTATGTGAATAAAGACTTGAAAACAAAGCATTTTACTTTGGGATCTAAACTGATCCGTTATGCCAATCGTTTTATTGAACAACAAGATCTCGTTTTTGTTGCAAGGCCTTTTCTTGAAGAGTTACAAAGTAAAGTGAATGAGACGATTCATTTGGGCGTGCCAAAAGAAAATGGTGTGATGTATGTAGAAAAGCTAGAACCTAAAAATCAGAGTATTTATATGACTTCTCGAATTGGTGGGATTCGTTCTTTATATAGCTCTGCTATGGGAAAAGCGATTTTGGCCGAGTACGGTTCTAAAGAGTTAGAGCAATACTTTGAACGCACAGAATTAATTCCTTATACCGCACACACGATCACTAATTATTTACAGCTGCAAGAAGAAATCAAGAATATTCAACAGGTTGGGGTAGCCTTTGATGATGAAGAGATGGAAGCTGATTGTTTTTGTGTCGGGGCTGCTTTATTGCGGGATCGGGAAGTAGTGGGAGCTTTTAGTGTAAGTATGCCAAAGTATCGTTTAACATCAGCATTTAGAGAGAAGATTATTTTAGAAATCAAAAAAACCAAAATGAAAATTGAAGAAGTATTAAATCAATAAATTTTTAGTGATCAAGAGAACCATTTCATTTTACAGATTCTTGTAAATGAAAAAACATTATTTTTGATGGCTGTGGAATCTTGAGTAAAGGGATTCCGCAGCTTTTTTTTTAGTTTCAATGAAGCCCGTTCAAGCTTATCGAAACAACTTGAGAAAAGATGATCCTCGCTAAATTTTTTCTTTAGTTATTGTTCAAAGCCTGACACGTTTCATTCAGCTTTTCTGGATCTGGCTTCATGAGACAGGCTTGTCGGCAAATAGACAAATTTTCGCAAAGATACAAATCATCTTTGTTCAAATTTTCTAATTTGCTCGAAGCCTGACACGTTTCATTCAGCTTTTCTGGATCTGGCTTCATGAGACAGGCTTGTCGGCAAATAGATAAATTTTCGCAAAGATACAAATCATCTTTGTTCAAATTTTCTAATTTGCTCGAAGCCTGACACGTTTCATTCAGCTTTTCTTACTTGAAAGGCTTGCCAAAAAAAAAAGATGAGGTTATACTAGAAATATAATTTCCTATATAAAAACATAATTTCCATATAAGAAAAGGAGAAACGAATGAAACGTGTTGATATTTTAACAAAGTTGCAAAAAGTTGGAGTTGTAGCAGTAATTCGTGCAGATTCTAAGCAAAAGGCGCTAGAAATTTGCAAGGCTGTCGTCGCTGGTGGGATGAAGGGCTTGGAACTGACATTTTCAGTTCCTCAAGCGGATGAAACTATTCGCGAGCTTGTGGCAAGGTATCAAGAAGATCCTGAAGTCGTTGTCGGTGCCGGAACTGTGCTGGATGCCACCACTGCGCGTTTAGCTATTATGGCAGGAGCTGAATATATTGTAAGTCCTTGTTTTGATTTGGAAACGGCCGAGATGTGCAATTTGTATCAAATTCCTTATCTACCCGGATGTATGACGATTACTGAAATGAAAACTGCACTTAAAGCAGGAGTAGATATTGTCAAATTGTTCCCGGGCAGTGCCTTTGGACCGAAAATCGTCAGTGCGCTGAAAGCGCCACTCCCTCAGCTGAATATTATGCCAACAGGAGGTGTGAGTTTAGAAAATATGGAAGAATGGTTCAAGCAGGGAGTAGTGACTGTCGGTGTTGGAGGAAATTTAGTAGCTCCGGCGGAAAAGGGTGACTATGCCAAAGTCACTGAAAATGCCAAAGAGTACATGGATAAATATGCGAAAATCATTGGAGGCTAAAGCATGGGAAAAATATTGACTATTGGCGAGATCATGCTGCGTTTATCCACTGAAACCGGGGTTCGTCTGTCACAAGCTTCAAGTTTTGGGGTCCATTACGGCGGTGGAGAAGCCAACGTCGCTGTTTCCTTAGCCAATTACCAGCATCAGGTAACATTTGCCAGCAAAGTCCCGGATAATTCTTTAGGCGAGGCAGTAGAAAAGCATTTGAATGCTTATGGTGTAAATACTGATTTCTTATTAAAAGGAGGCCCTCGCTTGGGGACTTATTATTTGGAGTCAGGAGTAAGCGTTCGGGCAGCTAATGTGATTTATGATCGGGCTTTATCCAGCTTTTCTTTAATGAAAAAGAGTGAATGGGATTTGGAGGATTTATTTGCCGGAGCAGAGCTATTTCATATTTCCGGCATTACTGCCGCGCTTTCAGATGATTGGGCTGCGCTTACCTTGCGGCTGGTTCAGTATGCTAAAGATCATAAGATTCTTGTGAGTTTTGATATCAATTATCGTGGAAAACTCTGGAGTCAGAAAAGGGCCGGAGAAGTCATTCAGACTATTTTGCCTTACGTAGATTATTGTTCCGCTGGTGAAAAAGATGCCATCTATTTATTGGGAATCGCTCAGAAAGAGGCAGCAGGTGTCGATCATTATTACCAAGAGATGTCCAAACTTTTTCCGGCTATTCAAGTATTTTATTCTACGAAGCGCATGGTTCATTCTGCAAGTTTTCATGAGCTTCAAGGAACCCTGTGGAAAGATGGGCAATACTTTGAATCAGCTAATTATCAAATGGATCAGATCGTGGATCGGGTCGGCGGCGGAGATGCCTTTGCCGGAGGTGTGCTGCATAAATTGCTGGAGGGATCCAGCGGTCAGCAGATCATTGATTTTGGTACTGCGGCCTCTGTATTAAAACATACCGTCCATGGCGATTGTGATCAATTTTCAGTTCAGGAAGTAGAATCATTTCTAGAGAATGGCTCTGGAGTGATCCTTAGATAAAATAGATTTATGGAGGGAAAACAAAATGCAACATATGGAAACTAGATATACACACAGCCCCGAAGATATTCGTCATTATTCTACTGAACAATTGAGAAAAGAATTTTTAGTAGAGAAAGTATTTGTACCCGGTGAGATCTCATTGACATACACTCATAACGATCGAATGATTTTTGGCGGTGTGACACCAACGACAGAACCATTGAGTATTGTATTAACGAAAGAATTAGGGGTTTCATATTTTCTAGAACGCCGAGAACTGGGTGTGATCAATATTGGCGGGCCTGGAAGCATCATCATTGAAGGTAAAGAAGAATCAATGAAGAAACAAGATGGCTATTATATTGGCAAGGAAACAAAAGATGTTATTTTTAAATCGGCTGATCCGGCTGATCCAGCTAAATTTTATGTGAGTTCAACGCCAGCACATCATAAATATCCCAATGTAAAAATCAGTATAGATCAGATCAAACCGATGGAGACAGGCGAAGCCTTGACTCTGAATAAACGGAAAATTTACCAATACATCCATCCTAACGTCTGTGAAAGTTGTCAATTGCAAATGGGGTATACGGTTTTGGAGCCAGGAAGTTCTTGGAATACGATGCCGTGCCATACGCATGAACGCCGAATGGAAGCCTATTTATACTTTGATATGCGCAAAGATACAAAAGTGATCCATTTGATGGGAAAACCGGATGAAACGAAGCATCTGGTTATGGGAAATGAGCAGGCAGCGATTTCTCCAAGCTGGTCGATCCATTCTGGTGTAGGAACTAGTAATTATACGTTTATTTGGGCAATGTGCGGTGAAAACATTACTTATGATGACATGGATTTTGTTGCCATGGATGATTTGAAATAAAAAAGGAAAAGAGGAATATTCATGACATTTGATGTGAAATCATTTAGATTAGATGGAAAAGTGGCACTGGTAACTGGAGCAAGTTATGGAATTGGTTTTGCGATCGCTTCAGCTTTGAGTAAAGCAGGAGCAACTATTGTTTTCAACGATTTGAAACAAGAATTTGTAGATAAAGGGATCGCGGCTTATAAAAAAGAAGGAATCGCAGCTCACGGTTATGTTTTTGATGTAACTGAGGAAGAGGCAGTTATTGAGGGAGTCAAAAAAATTGAAACGGAAGTTGGCGTCATTGATATCCTGATCAATAATGCCGGGATCATCCAACGGACTCCGATGTTAGAAACAAAAGCAGCAGATTTTCGCAAGGTGATCGATGTTGACTTGAATGCACCGTTTATTGTTTCAAAAGCTGTTTTGCCTTCTATGATCAAAAAAGGACATGGGAAGATCATCAATATTTGTTCAATGATGAGTGAACTTGGTCGAGAAACTGTCAGCGGTTATGCAGCAGCCAAGGGCGGGTTAAAGATGCTGACTAAGAATATCTGTTCTGAATTTGGAGAAGCAAATATTCAGTGTAATGGAATTGGACCCGGATATATAGAAACACCGCAGACAGCTCCATTACGTGAAAAACAAGCAGACGGTTCCAGACATCCATTTGATCAATTTATCGTTTCGAAGACACCGGCTGCACGTTGGGGAACGACCGATGATTTGCAAGGACCAGCAGTTTTCTTAGCTTCTGATGCTTCCAACTTTGTCAATGGACATATTTTATATGTGGATGGAGGAATACTAGCCTACATTGGTAAGCAGCCTTAGAAATAAGCTTACACAGGAACGAAAAGATCTTTGAAGATTCAGTAGGGCCGTTCAAAGAGCCTTGCTGAATTTTTAATTACTGGAAGGAGAAATTTATGGAGAAGGTTTCATTAACGATTTTAAATAAAGAAAATCAAGTGAAATTAGAAAGGAAAGGAGAAGAAAATGTTTATCTGACTTATTTTGATGAATATGTTTTAGGGGACAGAATTTTACTGGAGTTAGATAAAGTTCCTGCTTTTGTCTGGATCCAATTAGATGAAGCGTTATCGCCAAGTTTATTATATATAAAGGAAAAAAAATGGAGTTACACTGTCCCGATGGAGGAAGAACTCCGTAAGTCTTTTGCGCCGATCGCTTTTCAGGGCAATAAACATTATCTGACTGTCAGGTATGCAGCCTCATCAGAGATATCCGCTTATCGGAATGTTGCTTTTAATTCGCATGATCAAAATCACGTTGGGGGGGCTTATCCGCATGCCAGTGCCAATGTGGAAACTAGAAACGAATCCACTTTTTTTGCTAAAAATGCTATTGATGGAATAATAGCTAATGAAAGTCACGGCAGCTATCCTTTTCAATCTTGGGGGATCAATCAACGAGCGGATGCCTTGCTTTGCGTTGAATTTGGGCGGAAAGTTGCTGTAGACCGCGTGGCTTTTGTTTTGAGAGGAGATTATCCGCATGATAGTCATTGGGTCTCGATGTCACTAGAATTTTCTGATGGCAGTAAGGAGACTTTTGCAACCACTGATTCCTTAACGAAACAATATTTTTCAATCCAACCGCGACAAACAGAATGGGTCAAGTTGTCACACTTGATCAAGGCTGAGGATGAATCGCCTTTTCCTGCCTTAACTCAAATTGAGATATATGGAAGCGATAATTTATCCAAATGATAACAAAAATAAGGACCATAAGCTCATTTGAGTTTGCGGCCCTTATTTTTTTGTCACATGATCGCTTAAGGTCTGAACGTTTTTTTTCATTAAGACATTTTCTCATCTAGAAAATCAACATTATCAGTTGTTCCAATAACAAGCAGCGTATCATTTTCGAGAACGACTTCATCCGCAGCTGGAGAAATGATCATTTGCTTTGGACCTCTGCGAATCGCGACGACTGTCAAGTCAAAACGGCGGCGAAAGTTCAAATCTAAAAGACTTTTATTAAAAAATTGAGATTTGCTGACTTGGATTTCGGCCAAAGAATATTCTTCAGAAAGTTCCAAATAATCTAAGATATTTTTAGAAATAAGATTATGTGCAATTCTGACTCCCATATCTCTTTCCGGATGAACGATCCGATCGGCGCCAATTTTTTCAAGAACACGTGCATGGTACTCATTTTGAGCTTTGGCAGTGATATTTTTCACACCCATCTCTTTTGCCATTAATGTAACTAAGATACTGGCTTGAATGTCTTCACCGATAGCGACGATGACATGTTCAAAGTTGCGGATCCCCAGAGAACGCAAGGCCATTTCGTCTTGAGCGTTTGCTACGACGGCGTGAGTGGCGATATTCATATATTCATTGACTCGTTCTTCATTATTATCGATAGCTAAAACTTCATGACCAGCTTCGATCAATGTTCGGCAGATACTTCCGCCGAAGCGCCCCAGGCCAATGATAGCAAATGTCTGCTTCATTTTTTTTCCTCTTTTCACCAAGTAAAGCTGCTATTACATTAGTTAGTCCAGTATCTCTCTATACGTTACTAAAATAGTGATAGCTTTGCATCCTCTTCTATGCGATTTTTTATTTGACGATCCCATGTTTGAAAGCATAAATCGTCGCTTGCGTACGATCCTCCACATCCAGTTTAGCTAAAATATTAGACACATGCGTTTTGACTGTTTTTAAAGTAATAAATAAGTCATCAGCAATTTCCTGATTACTTTTTCCTTCAGCGATCAGTAAAAGAATCTCCAGTTCACGATTAGTCAAATCTTCATGGAGAACAGGTTCATTTTTTTTCGTTAAACGATCCATCATTTTTCCGGTCACTTCAGGTTCTAAGACGGTTTCCCCCTGATAAGTAGCTCGAATAGCTCTAGCGATCTCATTGGCTGTCGTTGTCTTCAGCAGATAACCGCAAGCACCGGCTTCAATAGCCGGATAAACTTTTTCATCATCAATAAAACTTGTCACAATAATTATTTTGGCTTCGGGCCACTCTTTTAAAATGGCTTTCGTTGATTCGATCCCATCCATCACTTCCATGACCAGGTCCATCAGAATAATATCGGGACGCAGCTCGATCGCCTTTTCATAACCGATTTTACCATTTTCCGCTTCGCCCACCACTTCGATATCGTTTTGAATGGATAAATAAGAGGAAACGCCGATTCTTACCATTTCATGATCATCTACCAGCAACACTTTAATCAATTCTTTCGTCCTCCTTAATGATTGGAATTTTAATTTCCACACTCGTTCCTTGACCATCAAAACTAATGATCTTGCAAGAGCCGCCCATACTAGCGACACGTTCACGAATATTTTTTAACCCGTAACTGCCCATTTTTTTGTCATCCATATCAAAACCGACCCCATCATCGACCATTCGCAACAGGACATTCTGACTGACTTTGCTCAAATAAACTTCTAGTTCCTTCGCTTTGGCATGTCGCAAGGTATTAGAAAGAAGTTCTTGAACGATACGAAACAAATGATCTTCGATCCCGTTTGGCAAATGAATGTCGGCGATCTCCCAAAGCAAATCGATTTGAATTTTATTTTGAAGTTCAACTAAAAGCTGTTCAATCCCTTTTTTTAAGCTTTTGCCTTCGAGTGTAGTTGGACGCAGGTGAAGGAGCAAGGCCCGCATTTCTGACTGAGAGGTATTTATGATATCCTCTATCATCTTAAGCTGTTTGCGGAAAGACTCAGGGGTGTCATTTGTTTCAGTTTGCTCATTTAGAGCAGAAAGAAGCATCATGGCCGCAAATAGCTGCTGACTCACGGAGTCGTGTAATTCGCGTGCTAAGCGGTGTCTTTCGCCCTCTAAGATCTCTTCTTTGGATTGACCATCAACTAACTGAGGCTGTGAGCTTATCGCTTGAAGCCCTTTAGACATTTCCAATAATTTATTTCGAATAATTTCAAAATCTCTATCGATATCAGGAATAAATTCATCATCTTCTGCATAATGGATAGATCGCTGAAGAAGTGGGCTTTCCAAGTTGCCAGAAGCTAATAAGCGCATTTTTTCTTCCAAACGGCTATATACAGAACGACGTATAAAATAAATGGAGATCGTCATGATGAATCCAACAGTGATCGCGATCAAAAGAACATAAATGATAAAGGGAATATGAAACAATTGGGTCGAGATCAGCATAGTCAGCCAATTTTTTTGGTTTTGCGAAAAAAAGTAAGTGAACAAAGTCAAAATAAGGACCAGAGCGGTAAAAACTGTGACGTAAAGAAAGATAATGGGGCGTGTCAGTCTTTTTATCATATTCGGATCACCTCAAGATCACCAAACAAATTGTTTGTTACAACTTTCAATCGTCTCTGACTCTCATCATAATCTTCACTGTAAATTTTTATAGATTCATTTCTTAAATGAAATTTTTCTTTTTCAAAAATCAGGTTTCCTGCTAAAGAAGAATGTTCGACCATGATCCCTATCCCGAGTGGTATCAAGATACGTGTTCGCCCAAAACCCTTTCGAATGATAACGATATTGTCTTCCTTGGGTAAAAGTGTGTTGCCCAAATCAATAATGGTGTCACCGGAAAGAAGTGTAAAATTAAGATCATCCCATTCATAAATATGGCTGCCAATTCGTTCATTGCCAAACCAGGAGCGTTTAAAACGACGACCGTTTTTAGGGTCGCTATTCGTTGTTTCAGGCATGATCATCTGTTTTCTTTTCCAAGGAGCCCCTTCGAACGCTTCAAGACCGCTGATCTCAAAACCGGTCAATCCAAAGAAAAGGACAGCCATAATGACCATAAACCAAATAGCAGGACTGCTTAACAGGCAAATAATGATCAGAACAACGCTGACGATCAATTGGAATTGATTAAAATTTGAGCGGACACTTTTTTTGAGGACGTAATACAGGTTGATGATGGCAATGGTTAGAAAAATCAAAACCGGTATATTATGTGAAAGCTGCCAACATGCACCAATAAAAATCAACAATTCAATGACCACAAAAAATTTCCATGATTTTTTCATGATTTTGCTCCTTATTTTTACTTTCTCCAATTTATTATACCTGTTTTTACTGTAAAATGTCACTCACTTAAGCCTTAGTCCTTTATCAGACTAAAGTCGTAGACAGAAAGAAGTTATTTTTTTTGTTTGCCAACAAAAAAGGCCGATCCATTAATTAATTAATGGATCGGCCTTAAAAGCGGATAAACGGTAGTTCAAAAGCAATTTCCTCGAAAATAAAGCGAACACTTTCGAACCAGCCTTTTCGGTTAACCAATAGGTAAATCTAATCAAAAGAAAGAGCAAGATTTTTTATGGTTTAGCTCTGAAACGCAGCAAAAAAAGAGCTCTTCAGCTTTCTAATGCTCAAAAAATTATTAGATCGGCTTTATTTTAACGGATTTAGGAAACTTTAGTGATTTTAACGTTCATGTCTCCGCCAGGAGTATTAATGGTCACAATTTCATTTAATGATTTTCCTAACAAAGCTTTTGCAATGGGAGAATCGTTTGAAATCTTACCTGAGAAGGGATCGGCTTCAGCGCTGCCGACAATAGTATATATTTCCTCATCGCCATCAGGTAATTCGACAAAAGTAACGGTTTTGCCTAAAGACACTTCATCTTTATCTACACCATCATTGTCAATGATTTGGGCGAAGCGGATCATATTTTCAAGTGTAGTTACCCGGCCTTCAACAAAAGCCTGTTCATCTTTTGCAGACTCATACTCGGAATTTTCGGATAAATCTCCGAAGCCGCGGGCAATTTTGATTCTCTCTACTATTTCTTTGCGTTTGACAGTTTTTAACTCTTCCAGTTCTTTTTCTAATTTTTCTTTTCCCTCTATAGTCATAGGATATACCTTTTCAACCATATCTACCTATCTCCTTTGTTTCACTACTAGTACTATGGATAACAATGAATAAATAGCCTTTCCAACTATTGCTCTGGAAAAGCTTTCATATTTCATTAAACAACAGGTTACCATGACTTATGGAAAAAGTAAACTATTTTTATAAATATCTACAAAAAAAGGATCTAAAACATTAAAATCCTCTGAGAGAGCCTATTTTGACAAAGCAAATATCTGCTGTATTTATTGATATATGTGCTACAATTAATAAGAATCTAGGCAGAGGAGGCGCATCCCAATGACAAAAATAAAAGTTTCTATAGAGGCTCATGATTGGTTCAAAGAAGAGCTGGATCTCAAAGCAGGCGAAGCTCTGCATTTTTTTGGTAAATATGGCGGAAATACAGCTGTACATACAGGATTTTCTGTGGGTATGGAAATAGGTCGCCCGGTGGATCCAATCGCTGATTTAGATGTTCAGGGAATTACATATTTTATTGAAGAAGCGGATGAATGGTTTTTTAGTGGGTATGATTTAGAGGTATCTTTTGATCAAGAACGAGGCGAACCAGTATTTTTGTTCCATGAAACCGATAGATCATTGGCTTAATGCTAAACAAGCAAAGGCAAAATTGAACAAACCGGGGTTTCCGATGAGAATATGGAAAGCACTGGTTTGTTTTTTTGACTTACAGCTTATTAGAATATATCCGCAGCTTTTTTTGAGAGTTTATTCCAAAGTTAGAGAAGCCCAGACTTATCGGCCCCAGCTCAGAACGCATTCGCGGCAGAAAACGCCGCTGGAATTTGTCCTTCGCTAGGGCTCAAAGTCTGACCTGCTTCGTTCAACTTTGATTAGTAGCCCAGAGTTAAATCGATTTGGTTTAAGGCCAGCTGTTCGGTAGTAAGAAAAGAAGTTAAATTTTTTAGGAAAATATCTGTGATTTGCTGCTGAAAATTTGTAGCTAGCCCAGCAATATGCGGGGTAATAAGCACATTTTCCAGTTGCCAAAGCGGATGATCTTTAGGCAGGGGCTCTTCTTCAACGACGTCGATCCCAGCGAAAGCAATTTTTTTAGTTGCAAGTGCATCAAGCAAGGCTGGTGTATCTACTGATGGGCCACGACCTACATTTATAAAGATAACTCCGTCTTTCATTTTTTGAAATTTTTGTTGGTTATAAAAATGATGAGTTTCACTGGTCAATGGTAAAATATTGATCACGATATCCATTATAGGGAGAATGTCATCTAATTCTTTTTGCGGATAGACATCCGCAAAACCATCGGCAGAATGGCCCGTTCTATTGATGCCGAAAGGTTTGGCACCCATGGCAGTAAGGCTTTTGGCCAGATAGCTGCCTATGTGACCAGCCCCAACGATCAACACGGATTTGCCAAAAAGAGTTCCATAAGAAACCTCACGTTTCCATTCTCTTTTCTCTTGTTGTAAAATAGCAGTCTGGATCCCTCTGAAATGACAGAGCAGCAATCCGATAACTGTTTCAGTGATTGGAAGGCTGTGGATCCCGCTGGCATTGCTTAATAAAATCTGTTTTGATTTAAAAGCTTTTAAATCAAAGCCGTCCACTCCGGCTGAAATAGATTGGACCCATTTCAATTGATTCTTGTCTGAGGACAGTAATTTTTGCTCTAATTTTTTGTCCCAGCCTAATGTAATTTCGATACGTTCTAGATCGTCTTCCTCAGGTAGAGTAGTGCTTGCATCGATCACCTGATAGTTTTGGCTGACCTTTTTAATTTGTTGAAAAAATTCAGGTCGTAAAGATTGAAAAACACATATAATAGGTTGCTTCATCGGAAAACCTCCTCGTTATTCGCGTTCACAGCGATCAATACTATCATATTAGCAGAGTTTTTGAGAAATGGAAAAAAATTGAGAAACATTTTTCAGCATTTTTGTTTTCTTCAAAAATCATAAAAAAAATCATCCATCTTTAAAATATTTCATCAGAATAAATAACCCTTTTGGAAATAACTTTCTGCAAGCAGATCTACTTCTCTTTTTAATTCGGCTACCATACTTTCTTCAGGAACAGTTCTTAAGATTTTTCCTTTCTTGAAAAGCATTCCTTTTCCTTTTCCGCCGGCGATTCCAATGTCCGCTTCTCTGGCCTCTCCGGGTCCGTTGACCCCGCAGCCTAACACTGCCACTTTGATAGGCGCTTTTATCGCAGCGATATATTCTTCGATCTCATTGGCGATCGGGATCAGATCGATCTCGATCCTGCCGCAAGTCGGGCAAGAAATAAGGGTAGCCATATTGCTGGCCAATCCGAAAGCCTTTAAAATTTCTTTTGCCACTTTGATTTCTTCTACTGGATCTGCAGATAAAGAAACTCGGCAAGTATTTCCGATCCCTTTGGAAAGAATGGCACCTAATCCGGCCGCTGACTTGATACCGCCTGAAAATTGTGTACCTGCCTCAGTGATGCCCAGATGCAGCGGATAAGAAAAAGTTTCTGCTGCTTTGGTATAAGCCTCAATGGCTAAGTTGACATCGCTGGCCTTTAAAGAAACAATGATGTCGTGAAAATCTAGTTCTTCTAGGATCTTGATATGATCAACAGCACTGGCCACCATGGCTTCGGCAGTTGGATAGCCAAATTTTTGCAGATGTTTTTTTTCTAAGGATCCGGCATTGACACCGATACGAATAGGAATCTGTTTGGCCTTAGCTGCTGTGACCACTTTTTCAACGCGATCCTTACGTCCTATATTTCCCGGATTGATCCGGATTTTATCAACACCTTGTTCAATGGCCTGTAA
The DNA here is from genome assembly GCA_015655485.1 of Lactobacillales bacterium. Lineage (GTDB taxonomy): Bacteria > Bacillota > Bacilli > Lactobacillales > Vagococcaceae > JAATEZ01. Next base: position 12,809 of record JAATEZ010000083.1, read on the forward strand.
GGCTAAACGATAATCAAAATGAATATCAGCAACTAGCGGGATAGTGATTTGTTTTTTTATATCTCCTAATGCTTTTGCCGCCTGTTCATCAGGAACGGCCACGCGGACAAGTTGGCAGCCAGCCTCTTCTAAACGATGGATCTGGTCGACTGTAGCAGAAACATCTGTTGTTTTGGTGGTACACATACTCTGGATAAATAACTCGTCATTTCCGCCAATGGTCAAATTCCCGACTTTTACTGGTCTAGTATTTTTACGGTGAGTGATCGTACTCATGCTATTCGCACTCCTTTATTCCCATCAATTTTTTCTTTTTTTAGAACATTCTTAAGCGGCGCCCTACAAAAGTTTGTATGAAAAAGTGACTAGAAGCAAATGTCCCAGTCACATGTATGTTATCATAAGAAAGCACAAAAAAGATTAAAGTTTTTTTTAAAATCAAATTGCTTTTTTAAGAAAAGTAAAAATCAGCTTTCAATATTTATTTTTGGTTCGTTTTTGATTGCTTGGGTGTAGATAAAGAAAGTCAATAAAACAAGCAAAACATTTTCAATAGAACTTGGCTGAATAAGTTGTAATAAAGTGGTTATAATAACCGGCAGAGTGGCTGAGTAGATGACGATTTTAAGATTTTCAAAAAATTTTAAATTAAGAAGTTTAAATTTACTATAAATATTTACGATCAAAGTAACCAAAATCAAATTTAGCAAAAGATTCAGAAATACGGGATAAAGGATAACAAAGAAAAAAATAATCAAGCCGATTCCGGTTGACGGCTGGATGTTAAGGTAACTTTTCAAAGTTTTGTCCGAAAATCCATTGAAAAACTGATTGGAATAAAGCAGCTGCATCTCGGTTGACGGCAGCACGTCATCCAAGACACTGTTTTTTGGCAAAGCAAGAACCACTCGATCTTTTAGAAAGGCGATTCCAACGACATTTCCCACTAAGTCTGCACTGATATCTGCTTTAGAACGTTTTCCATCCGGATCAAAAGTGAAAATCATTGAATCAGTTTGATAGATAAAACCGGAATTTGCTTTCTCTGTCTGAATGCGCTGATTCTTGATCGTAAAATCAGGAAGTTTTTTAACGATTTCCTGACCATCGATTCGTAAAGTATTAAAAACATCGATCACTTGTTTTGCGGTCGGTAGAGATAATAAGA
>JAATEZ010000138.1 GCA_015655485.1 Lactobacillales bacterium
ATGCTTATTCTCCTCCTTCAATAACTTCCTCGAGCTGGTCAATTAATTGAAAAATTTGTTGTTTATTCCGTTTCAGCGAAGCTTTATTGACGATCAAACGAGCCGAGATCGGGCAAATATCCTCATAGATCTGCAAGCCGTTTTCCTTTAGAGTCGTCCCCGTCTCCACGATATCGACGATCGCATCGGCTAAACCGAGGACTGGCGCGATCTCGACTGAACCTTCGATTTTGATGATCTCTACATCTTCACCTTTCTCACGAAAATGCTGCGAAGCAACAGCCGGATATTTTGTCGCGATGATTTTTCTCTTATAGTCATTGACGACATAGTCTTCGGTCGAAGCGACACTAAAGCGGCATTGGCCTATTTTCAGATCCAGCATTTCATAATATCCGTAAAGATTTTCAAGCAGAACATCCTTTCCAACGATTCCCAGATCGGCCACACCATGTTTCACATAGGTGATCACATCAGCGGCCTTTACTAAAAGAAATTGAAATTCTCCATTCGGGCTTTTAAAAATCAATTTTCTTTTTTTATCTTCCATGAAGGAACAATCCAAACCTGCCTGTGTAAAAAGTTTCAAAGCTTTCTTTTCTAACCGCCCTTTTGTCAAAGCGATCGTTAAACACTGACTCATCCGTTCGCCCCCATTGAGATTTTTTCTACTCTGCTGCCCTTAATGATCCAGACACTTTCATATTGCCACTTTTTAGCAAATTCGATTGCTTTTGCGTCCTCATCAAAAAGACTTAAGGAACTTTGCGGAGTTTCGGCCAGCAGTTTTTCTGCTAAAGCCAGATCCTCTATGCCGTAATGGATCAAAATTTTGGTCAGCGGCTGTTTAGGAAAAACCGCTAAATGATACTGTAAAGAAACCAGAGTATCTAAATCAAAAGCTAAGCCGACAGCCGGCAAGGCCTGATCTCCAAATTGCTCCAATAAATGATTATAGCGTCCGCCGCTAAGAAAGTAATCGGGTGTATGATCTGCGTAACCGCGAAAAATCGTGCCGGTATAATAAGACATGACTTGGACCAAACCCAGATCTACAGTCAATGAAATCGCTGGATCTACTAATTGTACTGCTGCTTGAATCGCTAACAGCTCATCAAAGGCCTGTAAAATTTTCTCATGATCCACCAGTTCTCTGGCCCAAGCGATCGTTTCCTCGGCCTCGCCGAACAGCCAGGGCAATTTTCGAATAAATCCGTCTAAAGAACTGGGATGCTCCTCAACAAAAACAGCCAATTCAGAAATGCTTTTATTCAGCAGATGCATTTTAAATTCTTCTTCATCTTTCGCTGAAAGCTGCAATTCTTTTAAAATCTCTTGATAAATGATCGCATGTCCCATTTCGATGTGGAACTGAGTAATTTTTAGTTTTTTCATCACTTCTTGAGCACAGACGATACACTCTATCTCAGCTTTGATCGAATCATAACCAATGATCTCGATCCCTGCCTGCAGCTGTTCATTCTGATTCCCGGCCAATTCATCATTCGAACGAAAAATTTTCCCGCTGTAATACAACTGCAAGGGAGGAGTCACACCAGTTGTCGCCACTACTCGGCCAATCGGCAAGGTCATATCGGGGCGTAAAACCAGTAAGCGGCCTTTAGGATCAAAAAAACGGTATCGTCCGGAATCTTGGATATTTTGAGAACCAAAAACATCTTCAAACTCGATGATTGGGGTCTCCACTCGCTGATATCCTCTGTTTGAAAAAATTTGACAAACATCCTGCTCCAACCTAAAAGAACCATTTGCTTCACGAAACAATTTATCCTTGGTCCCCGAAGGCAGACTTCTTTTCCAATTCATTGGTATCCTCACTCCATTTCTCCTATACATTATAAAAATAAATGCAAAAAAACCTCTTGGCAGAATTGCCAAGAGGACGAATCAGCTTTGCTTACGCGTGGTGCCACCTCTATTTGTTTTTACTTTTCAGTAAAAACCTCTATTAGTCTCTTCAACTAACCGCTGTAACGGGCGACCCGTTTTTTCTTACCTATCACTGGTAAAGCGCCAGCCGATCCTTCAGAAAAAAAGCTCCCAGATGTGTTCGCTAAATGTGCTTTATCCTTTTTCAGCAACCAAGGACTCTCTATAAAAGACAACAAAATAACTACTTGTTCTATTCTAAGCTTTTTCATTAAATTTTAATGAACTTTTAAAAACTTTATCATAAAACTTTCCATTCGTCAAACTTTTCTCCATAGATTTCCTAAAAAATATCAAAATTTTTTTAACTGAACTGCCGTTATCTAAAAAACCGATAACATACGATCGATTTTATGAATTTTCCAATAGCTTATATCTATGCTATGCTGATTGAAATCACAGAACAGGATCTATCCAATTTTAGGCCAATAAAGAAATGAGGAAAAATAATGGGGAACAAAGCAGTTAGTTCAAATCTCGGTTATCCTAGATTAGGCGAGAAAAGAGAATGGAAAAAAGCATTGGAAAGTTATTGGAGCGGTATAACTGATCAGCAAGAATTATTGGCAGCAACAAAAAAGATTCGTTTAGAAAACTGGCAAAAGCAAAAGAACAAAGGAATTGATTTGATCCCTACTGGTGATTTTTCATTATACGACCATGTTTTAGACACAAGTCTCACTTTCGGGATCGTTCCGCAAAGATTTCAGATAGAAAAAAAACGTGTTAATGACTTGGATGTTTATTTTGATATTGCCCGCGGGACTAAAACCGCTGTCGCTTCTGAAATGACGAAGTGGTTCAACACGAACTATCACTATATTGTGCCTGAAATAGCTGGAACAGAGCCTTTTCTTGCAGAGAATCGTCCGCTGAAATATTACCTTGAGGCAAAAAAAGAACTTGGCTTCGAAGGAAAACCAGTGATCCTTGGGCCGATCACTTTTTTGAAACTTGCTAAAGAATATCAGGCAAATGAACCACAGGATAACGCTTGTTCATGTGGCGGCGCTCACGGAAAATCTTCCGCTGAGCTTGAAAAAATCGAATTTGAAAGATATCTATCTCTGCTGATCCCGCTCTACCAGCAAATTCTCAGTGAAC